>NZ_JBHWYY010000042.1:0-32545 GCF_042728595.1 Isoptericola sp. NPDC060185
CGTCTCGGACACGAGACGGGGCCAAACGCCCGCTCACAACAGCCTCAGGCGAGGCGGTCGCGGAGAAAGGTCCAGGCGAGGGCGGCCATGTGCGCGGCCTGGGCGTTGTTGGCCGCGCCGCCGTGCCCGCCCTCGACGTTCTCGTAGGACGTGACGTCGGCGCCCGCCGCCAGCATCAGCGCGGCGAGCTTGCGCGCGTGGCCGGGGTGCACGCGGTCGTCCTTGGTCGACGTCGTGAACAGCACCGGCGGGTAGGCGCGGCCCGCGTCGAACAGGTGGTACGGCGAGAAGGTCCGCACGAACTCCCAGTCGTCCGTGTCCGGGTCGCCGTACTCGGCCATCCACGACGCGCCGGCCAGCAGGTGCGAGTACCGCTTCATGTCCAGCAGCGGCACCTGCACCACGACGGCTCCGAACAGGTCGGGGTACTGCGTGAGCATGTTGCCCGCCAGCAGCCCGCCGTTGGAGCCGCCCTGCGCGCCGAGGTGGGCGGGCGTGGTGATGCCGCGGGCCACGAGGTCGCGCGCGACGGCGGCGAAGTCCTCGTACGCCCGGTGCCGGTTCTCCCGCAGGGCCGCCTGGTGCCACGCCGGGCCGTACTCGCCGCCGCCGCGGATGTTCGCGACCACGTACACGCCGCCGTCGGCGAGCCAGGCGCGGCCCACCGTGCCGGAGTACCCGGGCAGCAGCGGGATCTCGAAGCCGCCGTACCCGTACAGCAGGGTGGGTGCCGTGCCGCCCGCCTCCGGGTCGGCGGGGCGCACCAGGTCCTCGCGGCCCACGACGAAGTACGGCACGCGGGTCCCGTCCGGAGACGTGGCGAAGTGCTGGTCCGCGACCATGCCTGCGGCGTCGAAGAACGCCGGCGCGGACTTCAGCACCTCGGGCTCCGGCTGCTCGGTGGCCGCGCCCGGCCCGGCGACGGTCGTCAGGGCGAGGGTCGACGGCGTGAGGTAGCCCGTGGTCGTGACCCACACGTCGTCGCTGTCGAGGGCGTCCACGGCGCGCACCCCGACGGTCAGCAGCCCGCCGCCCAGCGGCAGCTCGGAGCGGGTCCACGCGACGCCGGGGGCGGCGTCGGCGGGCGGGGTGAGCACGTGCACCGCGTTCTTCACGTCGTCGAGGACGTTGACGACCAGGTGGTGGCGCGTCCAGGACGCCCCGACCAGGGAGGTCGACGACGTGGGCGCGAAGAGCACGGTGAGGTCGCGCGCGCCGGCGAGGAACGCGTCGGCGGGCGCCGCGAGCAGGGAGCCGGCGGCGTAGGTGCGGTCGGGGCCGTCGGAGGACGGCACGGTCCAGTCGTCGCGCAGCTCGACGAGCAGCCACTCGCGGTGGAAGCCGACCTCGGCGGACTCGGGCACGTCGACCTTGACCAGGCGCTGGTCCCGCGTCCCGACGGCCTCGACGAGGTACGTCTCCGACCGGTAGAACGCGATGGAACGGGTCACGACGTCCCGCTCGAAGCCCGGCGTACGGGACCGCCGGGCGGAGATGTACATGTCCTCGGCCGTGCCCTCGTAGACCGTGGCGGCGTCCTCGAGCGGGGTGCCGCGGCGCCAGAGCCGCGCGATGCGGGGGTAGCCGGACGAGGAGGTCGTGCCGGGCCCGAAGTCGGTGAACACGTACACGGTGTCCTCGTCCGCCCAGGCGAGCCCGCCCTTGGCGCCGGTGCGGCCGTCGGCCCGCGCGGTGTCGCGCTCGAAGCCGCCCTCGGCCGCCGGCACGAACCGCTTGGCCACGAGGTCGAACTCGCGCGTGACGTCGGCGTCGGAGCCGCCGGGGGAGAGGTCCACCAGGGCGCGGCGCCACGGCTCGCCGGCCGCGAGCTGCTCGGGCGTCGGTCGCAGGAGCGACGCGCCGTGCCACACCCAGCTCTCGCCCTCGGCCTCCGCGAGGGCGTCGAGGTCGAGGACCGTCTCCCAGTCGGGCGCGTCGGTGCGGTAGGAGTCGGGGGTGGTGCGGCGCCACAGGCCGCGCTCGTGCGCGGCGTCGCGCCAGAAGTTGTACAGGTGGTCGCCGATCCGCGACACGTCGGGGATGCGGTCGTCGGAGTCCAGCACCTCGCGGACCGCGGCCTGCGTCGCCTCGAACCCGGGTGCGGCGCCGACCGTCGCGTGCGCGTGGTCGTTGCGCTCGCGCACCCACGCCAGCGCGGCCTCGCCCTCGACCTCCTCGAGCCATGCGAACGGGTCGGGCGCAGCCGGATCGAGCGGGGTGTCGAGCGGGGTCGGCGGGGCGTCGGTGGGTGCGGTCGCGGTGCGCTCGGCGGTCATGCTCGGCACCCTAGCCGCAGCTCCCGCCGGGGCTCGGCGCGCGGGCGGCACGGCCCCTTTCACCCGCGGGTCGCTCATGGTAGAAACTCCTGGTCAGAGCAGTAAATCCGGTATGGACGTTCCGAGAGACCCGTCCCTTTCCACCCCCGGGGGTGCGGTGCGCACGACGACCACCGCCGGCACGCGCACGACGCGCCTGCCGGCCCTGATCTGCGCCGCGCTGGCCATGGCGTGCGTCCTCGCCGGGCCGGCGCTCGCCGACCGGCTGACCGCCGCCGGCACGTGGGGGCTGGCCGGCGCCGCCGCCCTCCTGGTCGTCCTCGCGACCGCGCTGCTGGCGGGCGCCGCCCGGCGCGCCGAGGCCGCGCGCCGGGCGCTGCAGGCTGAGGGTGTCGTCCGGGCCGCCGACCTCGCCGCGTCCGCCCGCGCCCTGGAGGACGCGACGGCCGAGCTGGCGCGCACGCGCGCGGCCCGCGACGACGAGCGGTCCGCCGTCGAGACCGCGGTCGTCGCGCTGGGCCGCAAGGTGCAGGCGTCCGCGCACCGCATCCAGGAGGAGTCGGCGCGCACCGTCCAGCGGCACGCGGCCGACCCGGACGTGCTCCAGACGGCGATGCGGATCGACCACGCCGCCGCCCAGCACGCCCGCCAGGCGCAGAACCTCGTGGCGCTGTGCGGCCGCCGCCCCGGGCAGACCTGGGACGACCCGCTGCCGCTGCCCGACGTCGTCCGCGCCGCCGCGGGCCGCATCACCGCGTTCCAGCGCGTGGAGGTCTCCGGCGACCCGGGCCTGGCGGTGGTCGGCCGCGCCGTCGAGCCGGTCGTGCACGTGGTGGCCGAGCTGCTCGCCAACGCCACGCAGTGCTCCCCGCCGAGCACGCAGGTGCTCGTCGCCGTCCGGCAGGTGCAGCGCGGCGCCGTCATCGAGATCGACGACTGCGGCGTGGGCATGGAGACCCGCGAGCTCGAGCGCGTGCGCGCGGTGGCGTCCGGCGCGCGCCCCGTCGGGATCGCCGACCTCGGCGAGGTGCCGCAGACCGGCCTGGCGGTGGTCGGGTCGTACGCTCGTGCGCTCGACCTGCGCGTCGACCTCATGGAGTCCGTCTACGGCGGACTGCGCGCCGTCGTCCTCGTCCCCGGCGACCTGACCACCGCGGTCGCCGCCGCGCCCGACACCCTCGCCCCCAGCGTGGACGACGCCTGGCCGGAGCGGCCGCGCGACGCCGTGCCCGTCGTGCGGGACGACACCGCGCCCGACGCCGCCGCTCCGGACGCCGCCGTGCCCGAGCAGGCGACCCCCGACGCCGCGCCCGTGCTGCCACAGCGGCGCGCGCGCCGCGGCGACGCGGCCACCGGTGCCCAGCGGGTGGTCGACCGCGCCCCCGACGCCGCCACCGCTGCTCCCGACGCCCCCGACCAGTCGGCCGAGGAGGCCGGCGCCTGGATCGGCGCGTTCTTCGCCGCGGCCCCGGCCACGGCTGACAGCCCCGCCCACGACACGCCGTCGTCCGCCGAGCCGGACGCGAACCCGGAGGACTCATGACCACCCAGACCACCGGCGCGACGCCGACCCCGGCCGCGCATCCGGACAGCTGGATGCTCGACCTGGTGGCGGGGGTGCGCGGGGTGCGGCACGTCGTGGTCCTCAGCTCCGACGGCCTGGTGAAGGTCCGCACCGACGTCACGGAACCCGACACGGCGGACAAGGTCGCCGCCGCGTGCGCGGGCCTCGTCGCCCTCGGCACGAGCATGGGCCGCGAGTTCGGCGCCGGCGACCGGCTGCGCCAGGTGCTCGTGGAGTTCGAGGGCGGCTTCCTCTTCGTGCGCCGCGCGGGCGACGGGTCGCGGCTCGCCGTCGTCACCGACGCGTCCGTGGACCCGGGGCTGGTGGCGCAGCAGATGCAGGCGCAGGTGCTCATGATCGGCGAGCGCACCCTCGGCACCGACGTGCTGCGCCCCGCCGAGCCCGGGGAGACGCGATGACGGACGGCTTCCGCGACCACCCGGTGCGCTCGTACGTCCTGACGGGCGGGCGCGCGCACCCCAGCCGCAACACGCTGCGGCCCGAGACGCTGCTGTGCGCCGTCGACGACGGGCGCGAGCTGCCCCGCGGGGCCGGCCGGCACGAGCGCGCCCTCCTCGCGACGTGCCGCGGCACGCTGTCCCTCGCGGAGCTCGCCGCGTACCTGCGGCTGCCCACGAGCCTCGTCGCCGTGCTGGCCTCCGACCTGCTCGACGCCGGGTACCTCGCGGTCCGCTCGCCGCAGAGCGCGGTCGGCCTGGACGTGCTGGAGGAGGTCCTCGATGGTCTCCGACGCTTCTGAGCGGGGCGCGGCGGACGGTGCGACGGACGGTGCAGGGAAGGGCGCGGCGCGGCACCTGGCCGCCACCGTCGAGCGGTCGGTCAAGGTGCTCGTCGTGGGCGCCTACGGCGTCGGCAAGACGACCCTCATCGGCGCGGTGAGCGAGGTGCCCGTGCTCACCACGGAGGAGGAGATCACGGCCGCCAGCGTGGGCGTCGACCCCCGCCTCGGCGCGAAGTCGACCACCACGGTGGCGATGGACTTCGGCCGCGTGACGGTGGGCGGCACGACGGCGCTCTACCTGTTCGGCACGCCGGGCCAGAAGCGCTTCTGGGACCTGTGGGCGGGCCTCGCGGACGGCGCGGTCGGGGCGCTCGTCGTCGTGGACACGCGGCGCCTGGAGGACAGCTTCGAGGTGCTGGACCAGCTCGAGGAGCACACGGAGCTGCCCGTGGCCGTGGTGGTCAACGAGTTCCCCGGCGCGCCGCGGCACTCGACCGACGCGGTGCGGGCGGCGCTCGACCTGCCGCCGGGCACCCCGGTGGTGACGGGCGACCTGCGCGAGCGGCGCCAGGCCGTGGAGGCCCTCAAGGCGCTGGTCGCGCACGCGGTGCGGCTCGCGGGCGGGAGCGCGGCCGCGTGAGCCTCACGGGTGCCGTGCGGGTCGTGCCGCTGGAGGAGGTCGCCGACCGGCCGCTCCTGGCCGACCTGGCGGGCGCGCCCGACCCGGCCGAGCGGTACGAGGCCCTGCGCTCCCGCTGGGGCTCGCTCGCGCCCGTCGACCTCGAGCCCGGCGTGCCGGCGTGGCTCGCGCTGGGGCACGCCGAGGTGTCCGCCGTGCTGCGCAACGAGGCCCTGTTCACGCGCGACGCGCGGCGCTGGCGCTACGAGGCCGAGCGCATGGTCGCCTGGCGCTCGCCCACGCGGGCGGTCCTCGCCCCGCGCGACAGCGCCCACGACCGCGACGGCGACCAGCACCGCCGCCTGCGCACGCCGCTGGCCGACGCCCTCGACGCCGTCGAGGAGAAGCGGGTGGCGCGGACCGTCGACGTGGCGTGCACCTCGGTCCTGGACCGGCTGGCCGCGCGCGGCAGCGCCGACATGGTGGCCGAGTACGCCGTCGATGTCCCCGTGCGGGTGCTCGCCGACCTGCTGGGCATGACGCTCGCGGACGCGCGCCGCCTGCACCAGCTCACCGTCGTCCAGCGCGCCGGCACCGCGGACTCGTTCGCGGCGTCCGAGGAGGCCGAGGACCTGCTGGCGGGCTTCGTCGCCGCCCGGCGGGCCGAGCCGAGCGACGACCTCACGTCCGCGCTGCTGGCGCACCCGGCCCACGAGAACGACCTCGAGGTGATGGGCGCCGTCGGCCTGGTCTTCGCCACCGCCCACGACGCGGAGATCGCGTGGATCGCGACCGCCCTCCAGCGCCTGCTCGCGGACCCCGGGTTCGCGGCGCGGCTGCACGGCGGCCGCATCTCGCTGGACGACGCCCTCGACGAGGTCGCCCGCGACGCGCCGCCGCTGCCGCACCTGCGGCCCCGCTACGCCCTCGCGGACTGCGAGCTGGGCGGGCAGGCCGTGGCGGCCGGCGACGCCGTCGTGCCCGCCGTCGCGGCGGCGAACGCGGACCGCGCGGTGCGGGCGGCCGACCCGTGGGAGCAGGTCGACGCCCGGTTCCACCTGACGTGGGGGACGGGCGCGCACGCCTGCCCGGCGCACCGCACCGCGCCGCTGATCACGCGGACGGTCGTCGGGCACTTCCTGGCCCGGGTCGCCGACATGGAGCTGACGGCGCCGCGGGTCGACGTCGTGCCGGTGCGCTCGGCGTGGGTGCGCCACCCGGCCGAGCTCCCGGTCCGCTTCCGCTGACCGGCGGCCCGCGCGGGGGTGTCAGGCGCCCTGGCCGACCCGCCGGCGGAGCGTGGCGGACAGGTGCCGGTACGCCCGGGGGTCCACCGGCAGGAGCCACTGGCCGGCGCGGGTGGCGGCCGGCAGGCGCAGGTCCAGGTCGTCGAGCATCTCGTCGATCTGGTGCAGCGAGAACGGGATGACGTTGGTGCCGCGGGCGTGCTTGCCCTCGGTGCGCTTCTCCATCCAGTCCACGCGGTTGGTCACGTGCTCGCGGCGCACCTGGATCGGCGGCACCCGCACCGCGCCGGCCAGGAGGGCGGCGGTCCACAGGGCGCCGACCTCCGCCGACAGCGGGCTGAACAGCGACGAGTTGTACCCGGCGAACGTCAGGTGCGGCACGTCGTGCGGGAGCACCTGGCGGTAGAGCTGGAAGTTGCCGCGGTCGTCGAGCAGGCGGGCCTGCAGGTCGTCGTCGAGGAACGGCACGCGCTGGTGGAAGCCGGTGCCGCACACGACGAGGTCCGCGGGCACGGTGGTGCCGTCGTCGAGCACGGCGACCGGCGCGCCGTCGTCGTCGGTGGCCAGGCGCTCGATCTCGGCGTCGCGGTGGACGCGGATGGCGCCGTCGGCGACCTGGTCGAAGAACCCGTCGGTGGCGAGCGACACGGTGGAGCGGGCGATGTCGGCGAACTCGCCGCGGGGCACGAGGCCCAGCTCCTTGAGGTGCAGCTGCTTGGTGGAGACCGAGCCCACGCTGCCCAGCATGGACTTGCGGACGCCGTCGCCGGGGCCGTGCAGGAACCGCTCCATGCCGCCCGAGACGGTCTGATAGCGGAACAGGCCCTCGCCCATCCGCGTGAGCAGCAGGTACTTGTAGTTGAGCGCGTTGCCGAGCCGCTTGGGCAGCTTCCACAGCAGGTGGCGCGCGACGACGTGGGTGCTCGCGGCGACGGGACCGACCTCCGCGGCGACGTCGCAGGCCGACTTGCCGTAGCCGACGACGACGACGTGCTTCCCGCGCGCGTCCTCGAGCGACGTGAGCTGGCTGGCCGCGACGACCTTGCCGCCCGCACGCATGAGCTGCGCCAGACCCTCGAAGCGGGGGATCACGGGGTCGGAGAAGATGCCGTTCGCGACGACGACGTGGTCGAACGGCTCGGGGTCGCCCACGGGCTCGCCCGCCCGGCGCGCGGTGACCAGCCAGCCGTCCTCGGCCGCCGTGAGCTCGGCGTGGACCACCTCGGTGGACAGGCGCAGGGCCGGGCGCAGGTCGTGCAGGTCGACGTACCGCTCGAGGTAGGCCTGCACCTGCTCGCCGCTGGGCCACTCGGGGTAGTCCTTCGGCATGGGCAGGTCGGAGAAGGCGTACGAGCCCTTGTTGTTCTGGGTGGTGAGCCCGGAGTAGCGGCGGCTGGCGCTCCAGACGCCGCCGACGTCGGGGGCCTTGTCGAGCACGGTCACGTCGTGCCCGAACTCGCGGAGCACCTTGGCACTGGCCAGGCCGGCGAAGCCGGCGCCGACGACGGCGATCTTCATGAGCGTCCTTGCGGTCGGTCGGGTGGGGATCGGACGAGGGGCCAAATCGCCAGAATCGTAGCGGTTCGGACAGCGCAGGAACAGGTCTTCCCGCAGGTCGGGCGGCCGGGGCCGCCCGACCCGGCCCGTGTCGGCGGCACGCGGCAAGATGGGCCCGTGACGGACACCGAGAACACCGCGCCGGACACCGCGCCCGACAGCACGCTCGACAGCACCCTCGACGAGGCCTCCGCCCAGCGCCGCTGGGCGGAGCTGGTCGCGCTGGTGGAGGCCGACCAGCGCGCCTACTACGAGGACGACGCCCCGCGGGTGTCCGACGCCGAGTACGACGCGCGGATGCACGAGCTGGCGGCGATCGAGGCCGCGCACCCCGCGCTGCAGACGCCCGAGTCCCCGACGCAGCGGGTGGGTGGCGCGGCCGCGGGCGGCTTTGCCACGGTGGAGCACGTCGAGCGCATGCTGAGCCTCGACAACGTGTTCTCGGTCGAGGAGCTGCGCGCCTGGGACGCGCGCGTGGCCCGCGACCTCGGCGCCGAGCACGTCGGGTACCTGTCCGAGGTGAAGATCGACGGTCTCGCGATCGCCCTGCTGTACGAGAAGGGCCGCCTGGTGCGCGCGGCGACCCGCGGGGACGGCCGCACGGGCGAGGACGTCACGCAGAACGCGCTGCGGATCGCCGACATCCCGCGGCGCCTCGCCGGCGACGGCCACCCCGACCTGGTCGAGATCCGCGGCGAGGTCTTCATCCCGGTCGCGGCGTTCGAGCGCCTCAACGCGCTGCAGGCGCAGCTGCGCGACCGCGTGGTGGTGGAGTCCCGCCAGCGGCACGACGGCCGGGCGACGTCCGCGCGCCCGTTCGACGAGGAGCGCGCCCGCGTCGCCGCGCTGCGCCGCTTCCCGCAGTTCGCGAACCCGCGCAACGCGGCGGCCGGCGGCCTGCGCCAGCTGCTCGACAAGAAGGACGGCATGGAGCTCGAGGCGGGCGTCGCCCGCGTGGAGTCGCTGCGCCTGTACGTGCACGGGATCGGCGCGCTGCAGTGGACGGCCGGCGAGCACACGGAGCTGGCGCGGCAGTCGGAGGCGTACGAGCACTTCGCGCGCTGGGGGCTGCCGGTCTCGCCGCACAACCGCGTGGTCGAGGGGATCGACGGCGTCGTCGAGATGATCGAGTGGTTCGGCGCCCACCGCCACGACATCGAGCACGAGCTGGACGGCATCGTCGTCAAGGTCGACGCCCTCGCGGACCAGCAGCGGCTCGGCGCGACGAGCCGCGCGCCCCGCTGGGCCATCGCCTACAAGTACCCGCCGGAGGAGGTCACCACCCGCCTGCTCGCCATCCAGGTGGGCGTCGGCCGCACGGGTCGCGCCACCCCGTACGCGGTGATGGAGCCGGTCCTGGTGGCGGGCTCCACGGTGCGGCAGGCCACGCTGCACAACCAGGACGTGGTGAAGGCCAAGGGCGTGCGCATCGGCGACATGGTCGTGCTGCGCAAGGCCGGCGACGTCATCCCCGAGATCCTCGGCCCCGTCACCGCCCTGGCCGACGACGGCTACCCGCGCGAGGACTTCGTCATGCCCGAGCGGTGCCCGGAGTGCGGCACCCCGCTGCGGCCGATGAAGGAGGGCGACGTCGACCTGCGCTGCCCCAACGCCGAGACCTGCCCGGCGCAGGTGCGCGGCCGGGTGGAGCACATCGGGTCGCGCGGCGGCCTGGACGTCGAGGCGCTCGGCGAGGTGACGGCGTCCGCGCTCACCCAGCCCGAGGTCCCCGAGGTCCCGCCCCTGCGCACCGAGGCCGGCCTGTTCGACCTCACGCTGGAGCAGCTGCTGCCCATCGAGGTCGTGGTGCGCGACGCCGAGACGGGACTGCCCACCGTCGACGAGAACGGGGTCGCGCGGCGCCGGACGCCGTTCCGCAAGAAGGTCACGTACACCAAGGCGCGGCGCGCCGACGCCGAGGCGGCGGGGGAGGAGCTGCCCGAGCTCGAGCCGACGGCCGCCGCCACCAAGCTCCTCGAGGAGCTGGAGCTCGCCAAGACCAAGGACCTCTGGCGGATCCTGGTCAGCCTCAACATCCGCCACGTCGGACCGGTCGCGGCCCGGGCGCTCGCGGGCTGGTTCGGCTCGCTGGACGCGATCCGGGCGGCGTCGCGCGAGGAGCTGGCGGCCGTCGAGGGCGTGGGCACGATCATCGCCGACGCGCTCCTGGCCTGGTTCGACGTCGAGTGGCACCGCGAGATCGTCGACCGCTGGCAGGCCGCCGGGGTGCGCACCTGGATCCCCGACCACCCGGGCCCGGCGGCCATGGCCGCGAAGGCGGACGAGGCCCCGACGGGCCCGCTCGCCGGGCTGACGGTCGTGGTGACAGGGTCGCTCGAGGGGTACAGCCGCGACGGCGCCAAGGAGGCGATCCTCGCCGCAGGCGGCAAGGCGGCCGGGTCGGTCTCGAAGAAGACGGACTACGTGGTGGTGGGGGAGAACGCCGGGTCGAAGGCGGCCAAGGCGGAGGAGCTCGGCCTGCCCGTCCTCGACGAGGCCGCGTTCACGCGCCTGCTGGAGGGCGGTCCCGCCGCGCTCGGCGACACCGGCGGCGACACCGGCGAGGGCCCGGAGGGCGACGCGGACGAGCCCGGGGACGACTGACGCCCGCGGCTACGATGCGCGGGTGCCGGATTCCCTCGCCCCGAACCAGTCCTCCGCCCCGACCCTGACCCTGCGCGGCGCCCACCTCGTGGGCTCGGTGAACCTGCCGAGCGCGCGCGACACGCTGCGCACGGTCGCGACGCGGCTGGGCGCGCACGCCCGCCGCATCCCGGACGGCGAGGTGGGCGAGCGGTTCCACTGGATCCTCTTCCAGGGCGCGCGCTTCGAGGCGGTCGACGGCCTGACGCGCGTGGGCGAGGCACCGGTCGTCGTGGCCGGGTTCGACGTGCGGCCGCACGTGCTGGACGGCACGGTGCCGGCCGAGGAGCTGCGGTTCGGGCCGCTCGGGTACGCGGAGGCCGCGATCGCCTCCTATGCCGACTTCGTGGCGCTGCGGGCCGGGGGCGTGATCGCGCCGGGCACGCGGTTCCAGGTGTGCCTCCCGTCGCCGCTGGCCGCGGTGACGACGTTCGTCGCGCCCGCCGACCGCGCGGCGGTGCATCCGGTGTACGAGGCGGCGCTCGTACGTGAGCTCGAGGAGATCTGCGCGGCCGTGCCCGCCCCGGACCTCGCCGTGCAGGTGGACCTCGCCACCGAGTTCGCGTTCGTCGAGGGCGCGAACCTGGGCGGCGGCGCCGCGCGAGCCTGGTTCGACCGCGGCGCCGGCGGGGAGGAGGACGTCGTGGCGGGGTGTGCGGCCCGTGCGGCGCGGTTCGCGGCGCACGTGCCCGCCGACGTCCAGCTCGGCTTCCACCTCTGCTACGGCGACGTCGCGGAGAAGCACTTCGTCGAGCCGGCGGACACGGGCCACCTCGTCGCCATGGCGAACGCCCTGGTGACGGCCCTGCCGCGCCCGATCACGTGGGTGCACCTGCCGGTCCCGATCGACCGGGCCGACGTCGCCTACGTGGCGCCGCTCGCCGGCCTCGCGCTGGACGGGGCCACCGAGCTGTACCTCGGCGTGCTGCACCACGAGGACGGCGCCGAGGGCGCGTCCCGCCGGCTCGCGGCCGCCGCGCAGGTGCTCGGCGACCGCGTGGTCGGCGTCGCCACCGAGTGCGGGTTCGGCCGCGGCCCGTCCGAGCGCACGGCCGCGCTCCTGGACCTGCACGTCGAGGTGCTCGAGCGCTCGGCCTGACCCTGCGCGACGGTCAGGGCCGCCGCGCGACGACGTCCCGCAGGGCGGCCTCGTCCGCGGCGGTGAGCGGCACCAGCGCGTCGCGCGGGGGCGCGGTCGGCGTGCCCAGCAGCGCGGCGAGGGCGTGCAGTGCCGTCACCGGCCGGCCCGTGCCCGCCACGGCGCGAGCGACGTCGAGCAACCAGTCCCGTGCCGGGCGTGCGGCGTCGGTCCCGGCGACCCGGTCCCGCCGCACGGCCACGTACTCGGCGGGCGCGAGGGCGGCGAGCCCGGTGTGCCAGGCGTCGGCGGGCTCGGCGTCGGCGACGAGCGCGGGGTCCCCGCTCAGCCCGACGGCGACGGCGGGCGCGGCGGCGCGCAGCGCGGCCGCGCGCCCGGTGGGGCGGGACGGCAGCGACGCGGGGTCCTTGACCGCGACGACCGAGCGGTCCGCGGCGAGCTCGGCGAACAGGGCGGGGGAGACGTCGAACCCGAGCTGGACCGGCTTGTTGTAGAAGCAGACCGGGGCGCCGGACGCGGCGGCCCCGACCCGCGCGAACAGCGCGCGGACCTCCGCCTCGTCGAGCGGCAGGTAGGAGAACGGGGGCAGCACCAGGCCCGCGGCCCCCGCCGCGACGGCCGACCGGGCGAGGCCGGCCGCGCGGTGCGCGGACCCGGCGGCGACGCCGACGTGCACCGGCGTGGCGCCGGCGGCCGCGAGGGCCACGCGCACCACGGCGTCGCGTTCGGCGTCGTCGAACGAGACCCCGGAGCCCGAGGTCGCGAGCACGACGACGCCGTCCACCCCGGCCTCGACGGCGCGGCCGACGAGGCCCTCGAGCGCGTCCAGGTCGACGACCGCGTCGGCGTCGAGCGGGGTGATCGGGTAGGCGAGCAGTCCGGTGAAGGCCGAGGTCATGGCCGCATCGTAGGGGCGGTCAGCGGCTCGCCCAGAGCATCCCCCGCTCGATGATCGAGCGGATCTCGGGCGTCTCCAGGTCGGCGAGCTGGTGGCCCGGGGTGCAGACGAAGATCTTCCCTGCACCCCAGCGGCGGGTCCACACGGCCGGCGACACGATCGGCTCGTGCCACGGGTCGCCCTCGCGCACCGCGATCTCGGTGGTGGCGAGCACCTCGCACGCGGAGTCGGTGAGCATCCAGTACTGCTCCGAGACCAGCTCGATCCGCTCGATGCCGGCGACGATCGGGTGGTCGGCGTGCTCCGGCAGGACCTCCACGGTGTGCGGCACGAGGTCGTGGGCGTGGGCGGCGAACTGCCCGCCGGTCATCTGGAGGTAGTCGGTCGCCATCCGGAACGAGTCCACGACGCCGCCGTGCCACCCGGCGAGGCCGGTGCCCGCGGCGACCGCGGCGCGCAGCCCCCGGATCTCGTCCGGCAGGATCTCGCCCATGGTCCAGCACTGGACCACCAGGTCGACCTCCGCCATGAACCCGGCGTCCGCGTACACCTCCAGGTTCTCGGCGACGGACACCTCGAACCCCGCCTCCTTGAGGAAGGGGATGAACAGCTCGGTCGCCTCCGCCGGGGCGTGTCCCGGCCATCCACCCTGCACGATCAGCGCGCGACGTCCCGCTTCGGTCATGTGTCCTCCTCGACGCACGTTCTCGACGTGCTCGGGGCAACCTCGCCCCCGCACGCTCGCCCACATGCTTCACCGGCCGCGCGGCGGCGTCAACATCGCCGGCGGGGCGTGACCTGCGCGCCGGGCGCGACGCTCAGACGGTCCCGGCGATGGCGTCGATCGCGTCCGGCGAGAGCACGTGGTCCACCACCATGGCGCTCGCGCCGAGAACGCCCGCCTTGCCGCCGGTCTCCGACGTCACGATGCGCAGGTGCTGGGTCGCCAGCGGCAGCGAGCGCCGGTAGACGACCTCGCGGATCCCGGCGATGAGGTGCTCCCCGGCGTCGGCGAGGACGCCTCCGATGACGATGAGGGACGGGTTGAGCATGCTCACGCACGCCGCGAGCACGATGCCGATGTCGCGACCGGCCTGCCGCACGGCGGCGCTGGCCGCGAGGTTGCCGGAGCGCACGAGCCGGATGACGTCGCTGCCCCGCTCCGCGTCCAGGCCCTGGGCGCGGAGCTTGTCCGCGACGGCCTGGCCGCTCGCGATGGCCTCGAGGCAGCCGAAGTTGCCGCAGCGGCACGGCACCTCCTCGGCGCCCATGACCGCGATGTGCCCGATGTCGCCCGCGGCGCCCTGCGCGCCGCGGGTCAGGGTGCCGTCGGTGACGATGCCGGAGCCGATGCCGGTGGCGACCTTGACGAACAGGATGTTGTCGACCGTCGACCACGCGGTGCGGTGCTCGCCGAGCGCCATGACGTTGACGTCGTTGTCGACGAGGACGGGCGCGTCGAAGTGCCGGCCCAGGATCCCCGGGGCGTCGACCTGGTCCCACGCGGGCATGATCGGCGGCATGATCGGGTGCCCGGTGGAGTGCTCGACGGGGCCGGGCAGCCCGACGCCGACGCCGGCCAGCCGGTCGTGGCCCCACCCTGACGCCGCGAGCAGCGCGTCGCCGCGGTCGGCCACCCAGCCCAGCACCGCGTCGGGCCCCTCGGCGATGGCCAGGGGGGCGTCGTCCTCGGCCAGGATCTGGCCGGCGAGGTCGGTGAGAGCGATCCGGGCGTGCATCGCCCCCAGGTCGACCGCGAGCACCACCTTGGCGGCGGGGTTGAAGGCGAAGGTCGCGGGCGGCCGTCCGCCGGTGGACGTCGCCTCGCCCGCCGGCACGATCAGACCCGCCGCCATCAGGAGGTCGATCCGTGCGGCGATCGTCGATCGTGCTTGGCCCGTGGCGGCGGCCAGGTCGGCTCGGGTGCGCGGCTCGCGGTCGCGCAGCATCTGAAACATGTGCCCTGCACCCGTCGGACGGGGCGCGAATTTCAGCATCTCCTCCATGAGCACAGTCAATCACGATCGACACGCCACTTTTGCTTGACGATCGGCAAAAGGGGCCCTAGGTTCTGTCACATGGTCGACGCAGACCCCCAAGAGGCGCCGCAGCAGCGCCGTGAGCCCGAGCCTCCCCTGCTCCGCATGGAGGGCATCGTCAAGCACTTCCCGGGAGCCAAGGCGCTCGACGGCGTGGACATCGACATCGTCGCCGGCGAGGTGCACTGCCTGCTCGGCCAGAACGGTGCCGGCAAGTCCACCCTCATCAAGGTCCTGGCGGGCGCCCACCAGCCCACGTCGGGCCGGATCGTGCTCGACGGCGAGGAGACCGTCATCCCGCACCCCGTCGCGGCCCTGCGCCTCGGCGTCGCGACGATCTACCAGGAGCTCGACGTCGTCGACGGCCTCACCGTCGCCGAGAACGTCTTCCTCGGCCACGAGCTCGACCGCGGCGGCTTCACCCAGCGGCGCGAGGCCACGAAGCGCACCCGCGAGATGCTCCGCCGCCTCGGCCACCCGGAGATCTCCCCGCACCGCGAGGTCGGCACGCTGTCGGCCGCGGGCAAGCAGGTGGTGTCGATGGCGCGGGCGCTCTCCCACGACGCGCGGGTCATCGTCATGGACGAGCCGTCGGCCGTGCTCGACGCGGGCGAGGTCGAGAACCTCTTCCGCGTGGTGCGCGAGCTCACCGCGCAGGGTGTGGCCGTCGTCTACATCTCCCACCGCATGGAGGAGATCCGCGAGATCGGCGACCGCATCACCGTCCTCAAGGACGGGCGCACGGTGGGGCGCAACCTGCCCGCCACGACGCCGACCTCCGAGCTCATCCACCTCATGACCGGCCGCGCGGTCGAGTACGCCTTCCCGCAGCGGCCGGGCGTCCCCGCCGACGCCCCCGTCGTGCTCGACGTCGAGGGCCTCGCCCTCGGGGGCACGTTCGAGGACGTGTCCTTCCAGGTGCGGGCCGGCGAGATCGTCGGCCTCGCGGGGCTCGTCGGCGCCGGGCGCTCGGAGATCCTCGAGACGCTCTACGGCGCCCGGCGCCGCACCGCGGGCACGGTCGCCGTCAACGGGCGCCGGCTGCGGGCGGGCTCGGTCGCCGCGGCGGTGGACGCCGGCATCGGCCTGTGCCCCGAGGAGCGCAAGAGCCAGGGGCTCGTGCTCGACCAGCCCGTCTACCGGAACGTCACCCTGTCGACGTTCGCCCGCATGGCCCACGGCGGCTGGCTGGACGAGCGCGCGGAGCGCGCGGCAGCCCGCGAGCAGGTCGAGGCGCTCGACCTGCGCCCCGCCGACGTCGGTCGGGCCATCCGCACCCTGTCCGGCGGCAACCAGCAGAAGGCGATGTTCGGCCGCTGGGTGGTGCACGGCGTCGACGTGCTGCTGCTCGACGAGCCCACCCGCGGCGTCGACGTCGGCGCCCGTTCCGAGCTGTACGCCCTGGTGCGCCGGCTCGCGGACGCCGGGACGGCGGTGGTCGTCGTCTCGAGCGAGATCCCGGAGGTCCTGGGGCTCGCCGACCACGTGCTCGTGGTCTCCGAAGGACGCGTCGTGCACCGTGCACCGGCGCAGGACATCGACGAGCACCGCGTGCTCGACCTCGTCATGGAAGGAACCGCCGCATGAGCACCCAGGCCGCCGCGCCGCCCGCCGAGGCGTCGCGCACCTCGTGGTTGTCCGGCCCGGCCGGCCGCACGATCGGGCTGGTCGTGGCCCTCGTCCTCCTCGCCGTCGTCGGCGTGATCACGGGCGGCGAGCGCTTCGGCAGCGTCAGCAACCTCATGACCATCCTCCGGCTCGCGTCCGTGACGGGCGTGCTGGCGATCGGGATGACCTTCGTCATCACGGCCGGCGGCATCGACCTCTCGGTCGGGTCCCTGGTCGGCCTCTCGTCCGTGTGGGCCAGCACGCTCGCCACGCAGACGATGGCCGAGAACACGCACTGGACGGTCATGGTGCTCACGGCGCTCGTGGTCGGCACCGTGGCCGGCCTCATCAACGGCGCGATCATCGCGTACGGCAAGGTGGTGGCGTTCATCGCCACCCTCGCGATGATGATCGCCGCCCGCGGCCTGGCGGAGATGATCTCCGGCCGGCAGACGCAGGTCGTGAAGGTCGACGGCTTCCTCGACTTCTTCCGGGCGGACTTCATCGGCGTGCCGGTGCTGGTCTGGATCTTCGTCGTGGTCGCCGTGGCCGGCTGGTTCCTGTTCAACCGCACCACGTTCGGCCGCCGCACGGTGGCCGTGGGCGGCAACATCGAGGCCGCCCGCCTCGCCGGCATCAAGGTGCAGCGGCACGTGCTGTACCTCTACGCGCTGTGCGGGCTGACCTCCGGCATCGCGGGCGTCATGATGCTCGGCCGCACCACGGCGGGCAGCTCGACGAACGGCCTCTACTACGAGCTCGAGGTGATCGCCGCGGTGGTCGTCGGCGGCACGCTCCTCGTCGGCGGCCGCGGCACGATCGTCGGCACCGTCATCGGCGTCCTCATCTTCGCGATGCTGACCAACGTCTTCACCATCAACAACCTGTCGATCTCCGCCCAGAACGTCGCCAAGGGCGCGATCATCGTGGCCGCCGTGCTGATCCAGCAGCGGTTCGCCAGGCGCTCCACGTCGACCTGACCTCCCCGCGCCGCACCCGAGGTCCCGCTGTTCCGCTGTTCCCGCGTACACCCGCACCAACCCGCACCACCCGCACCGGGCCCTCCGCCCGGCAGGGCCGGACCGAATCGAGGATGATCACATGTCCGCACGCACCGAGCTGGGACGCTTCCACCGCCGCGGGCGCACCGCCGCGCTCGCCGCCGTCGCCACCACCGCCGTCCTGCTCGCCGCCGGCTGCACCAGCAACGAGCCGCCCGAGGACACCACCTCGGCCGCCCCGCAGGTCGCCGCCGAGGGCAACGACGAGCCGGGGGAGAAGGTCGTCATCGGCTTCTCCGCCCCCGCCGCCGACCACGGCTGGATGGGCGCCATCACCAAGGCGGCCGTCGACACCGCCGGCCAGTACGAGGACGTCGAGCTCCGCCAGGCCGAGGCCACCAACGACGTCAACGTCCAGATCAGCCAGGTCGAGCAGTTCATCAACGACAAGGTGGACGCCATCGTCCTCCTGCCGTTCGACGGCGCGGCGCTCACCGAGGTCGCCAAGAAGGCGATGGACGCCGGCATCCCCGTGATCAACGTGGACCGCGAGTTCTCCAGCCCGTTCGCCGCCCGCGCCACGGTGCTCGGCGACAACTACGGCATGGGCGTGAGCGCCGGCACCTACATCTGCGAGCAGCTCGGCGACAAGCCCGACGCCGTCGTCGCCGAGATCGCCGGCATCGACTCGCTGCCGCTCACCCAGGACCGCAGCAAGGGCTTCAAGGACGCGCTCGCCGAGTGCGGCCAGGACGTCGACGCCCGCGTCGCCGCGGACTTCACCGTCCAGGGCGGCGAGACGGCCACCTCGAACCTGCTCCAGGCGCAGCCGAAGATCGACGCGATCTGGAACCACGACGACGACCAGGGCGTCGGCGTCCTGGCCGCGATCGAGAACGCGGGCCGCGACGAGTTCTTCATGGTCGGCGGCGCCGGCTCCCTCGACGTGATGGAGCACATCGAGTCCGGCGACTCCGTGCTGCAGGCCACGGTCGTCTACCCGTCCACGCAGGCGGCCGACGGCATCAAGCTGGCCCGTCTCGCGGTGCAGAACAAGAACATGAGCGACCTGGCCTCGGCCGGCGTTCCGCGCACCACGCAGCTGTACGCGCCCGTCGTCACCAAGGACAACGTCGAGCAGTACAAGTCGATCGGCTTCCGTTCCTGACCTGCCGGCACGTCACGATCCGCACCACGGAAGGAGGTCGCTCGATGAGCGAGCACGCCACGGCAGGGGGCACGCCGGCACTGGGAGTCGGGATGGTCGGGTACGCGTTCATGGGGGCCGCGCACTCGCAGGCGTGGCGCACGGCGCCGCGGTTCTTCGACCTCCCACTGGCTCCGCGGATGCGGGTGGTGGCGGGGCGCAGCGCCGGCGGGGTGCGCGAGGCGGCGGACCGGCTCGGCTGGGACGACGCCGTCACGGACTGGCGCGAGCTGCTCGCGCGGGACGACGTCGACCTCGTCGACGTCTGCACCCCGGGCGACACGCACGCCGAGATCGCCGTCGCGGCGCTCGAGGCGGGCAAGCACGTGCTGTGCGAGAAGCCGCTCGCCAACTCGGTGGCGGAGGCGGAGGAGATGGTCCGCGCGGCGGACGCCGCCGCCGAGCGCGGGGTGTTCGCGGCGGTGGGGTTCACCTACCGCCGCGTCCCCGCCATCCAGCTGGCGCGGCGCCTCGTCGCCGAGGGCCGGATCGGGGAGGTGCGGCACGTGCGCGCGCAGTACCTCCAGGACTGGCTGTCCGACCCGCAGGCGCCGCTGACGTGGCGGCTCGACAAGGAGAAGGCCGGCTCGGGCGCGCTGGGGGACATCGGGGCGCACGTCGTCGACCTCGCCCAGTTCGTCACGGGCGAGCCCTTGGTCGGCGTGGCCGGGATGCTCGAGACGTTCGTCCGCGAGCGGCCGGTGCCCGCGTCCTTCTCCGGCCTGTCGGGCGCGGCGGGCGAGGGCACCGGGCCGGTCACGGTCGACGACGCGGCGGTGTTCTTCGGCCGGCTCGCGGGCGGGGGGCTCGCGAGCTTCGAGGCGACCCGCTACGCGTGGGGCCGCAAGAACGCCATCCGGCTCGAGGTCAACGGCACGCGGGGATCACTCGCCTTCGACTTCGAGGACATGAACCTCCTGCACTTCTTCGACGCCGCCGACGACGCCGAGGTCGCGGGCTTCCGCCGCATCGTCGTCACCGAGCCGGTGCACCCGTACGGCGGGCACTGGTGGCCCCCGGGCCACGGCCTCGGGTACGAGCACGCGTTCACCCACCAGGTCGTCGACCTCGTCGGGGACCTGGCGGCCGGCCGCCAGCCCACGCCGTCGTTCGCGGACGGGCTCGCCGTGCAGCGGGTGCTCGACGCCGTCGAGCGCAGCTCCGCCGACGGCGGCGGGTGGGTCCGCCTGGGGGAGGGCAGCCCGGTCGCGCGGTAGCCGGGCCCCGGCACGTCGTCCTGCACACCCGAAGTCCCGAACACCCGTAGTCCTGCACGTCCGAAGTCCCGCACGTCCGAAGTCTTGAACACCCGTAGTACCGGCAAGGCCCTGCAAGTCCGACCTCGACGAGGAGATCCGATGCGCACCGTGCCCAGACGCCGCCTTCTGGCGGCGGCCACCGCCCTGACGCTGTCCGTGCCGCTGACCGCGGTCGGGGTCGCCCAGGCGTCGCCGACGGCGGCCCCGGCCGCCCAGGCGCCCGCGGCCGTGCCCCGGGCCGCGGCGGAGGCCGAGCCCTTCGACGCGCTCGTGTTCAGCAAGACGGCCGCGTTCCGCCACGACTCGATCGAGACGGGCGTCGCCGCGATCACGCAGCTCGGCGCGGAGCACGGCTTCACGGTGACGGCCACGGAGGACGCGGGCGCGTTCACCGACGCCAACCTCGCGCAGTACGAGGTGGTCGTGTTCCTGTCCACGACGGGCGACGTGCTCGACGCGGACCAGCAGGCGGCGTTCGAGCGGTACATCGAGGACGGCGGCGGGTACGCCGGCGTCCACGCGGCGTCGGACACCGAGTACGACTGGCCCTGGTACGGCGAGCTGGTCGGCGCGTACTTCAAGGGGCACCCGGCGCAGCAGGACGCGACCGTGGTGGTCGAGGACCCGGCGCACCCGTCGACGGCGGGTCTGCCGCAGCGCTGGGACCGGTTCGACGAGTGGTACAGCTTCCGCAGCAACCCGCGGGACACGGTGCACGTGCTCGCCAGCCTGGACGAGGAGAGCTACGACCCGGGCGACGTCGCGATGGGCGCCGACCACCCGCTGACCTGGTGCCAGGTGTACGACGGTGGGCGGTCCTGGTACACCGGCGGCGGGCACACCAAGGAGTCCTACGCGGAGCCGGAGTTCCTCTCCCAGCTGCTGGGCGGGATCCAGACGGCGGCCGGCGTGATGGACGCGGACTGCAACGCGACGCAGTCGGCGAGCTTCCAGTCGGTGCCGCTGGACGAGAACACGTCCAACCCGATGCTGCTCGACGTCGCGCCGGACGGGACCGTCTTCTACGTGGAGCGTGACGGCCGCGTGCAGACCATCTCGCCGGAGACGGACAAGACGACGACGGCCGCGACGCTGCCCGTCACCCTCGCCAACGAGGACGGGCTGCTCGGCATCGTCCTGGACCCGGACTTCGCCGCCAACGGCTGGGTGTACCTGTACTGGTCGCCCGAGGACGTCGGCTCCGACGGTCCCCACAACAGGCTCTCGCGGTACGTCTACGACGACGCCACGGGGACCATCGACCTGGCGAGCGAGACCCCGATGCTCAAGGTCACCACGCAGCGCGACCGGTGCTGCCACGCCGGCGGCGACATGCAGTTCGACGCCGACGGCAACCTCTACCTGGTGACGGGCGACAACACGGACCCGTTCGAGTCGAGCGGCTTCGACCCGATCGACGAGCGGCCCGGCCGCGAGAACTTCGACGCCCAGCGGTCCGCCGCCAACTCGAACGACCTGCGGGGCAAGGTGCTGCGCATCCACCCCGAGGCCGACGGCACGTACACGGTCCCGGCGGGCAACCTGTTCCCCGAGGCGGACGACACGGACGGGAAGACGCGGCCCGAGATCTACGCGATGGGCTTCCGCAACCCGTTCCGGATCGGCATCGACCCGGAGTCGAACCACGTCATGGTGGCCGACTACGGCCCCGACGCGGGCGCGGCCGACCCGGCGCGCGGCCCGCAGGGCGCGGTGGAGTGGAACATGGTGTCCGAGCCGGGCTTCTACGGCTGGCCGTACTGCACCGGCGCGAACACCGGGTACGTCGACTACGACTTCGCCACCGGCACGTCTGGCGCGACGTTCGACTGCGCCGCCGGCGTCGTCAACGACTCCCCCAACAACACGGGCCTGCAGCAGCTGCCCCCGGCCGTCGAGGCCGAGGTCTGGTACACGAGCTCGGGCAACCCGGACTTCCCGGAGATCGGCGGGGGCGGCGCGCCCATGGCCGGTCCCGCCTACCAGTACGACCCCGAGCTCGACTCCGACGTGAAGTGGCCCGCCGCCTGGGACGGCAAGGCGCTGTTCGGCGAGTGGAACCAGGGCAAGGTCTACTCCTTCCAGCTCGCCGGCGAGCAGCGTGACGACGTCGTGGACGTCAACCGCGTGCTGCCGGGCGTGCTGGACCGGTCCGCCGGGTTCGACCGCCCGATGGACATGGACTTCGGTCCCGACGGCGCGCTGTACGTCATCGACTGGGGCTCGGAGTTCGGCGGCAACAACGACTCCAGCGGCATCTACCGGGTCGAGTACACGCAGGGCAACCCGTCGCCGATCGCCAAGGCGAGCGCCGACGTGACCAACGGGTCCGGGCCGCTGACGGTGACGTTCTCCTCCGACGGCACCCGCCACCCCGGCGGCGAGTCCCTCGAGCTGGCCTGGGACTTCGGCGACGGGACCACGTCGACCGAGGCGGACCCGACCCACGTCTTCAAGAGGAACGGGTCCTATGCGGTCCAGCTCACGGCCACCGCGCCCGACGGGAGCACCGGCGTGGCCAACCTGGAGATCGTGGTGGGCAACGTCGCGCCCACGGTGACGATCTCCTTCCCGGACGACGGCGCGTTCTTCGAGTGGGGCGACACGATCCCGTACACGGTGACCGTCACCGACCCGGACGGCCCGCAGGGCAAGAAGGCCAAGGCCGCCCAGTGCGAGAAGGTCGTGCTGCACACGGGACTCGGCCACGACGTGCACTCCCACCCGATGGAGGAGCTCACCGGCTGCACGGGCGTGCTCACCACGACCGCCGACGGCGGGCACGACGCGTCCGCGAACCTGTTCTGGACGCTCGAGGCGCAGTACACCGACGACGGCGGCAAGGCGGGCGTCCCGCTGACGGCGCTCGATCTCCAGGTGCTGCAGCCGAAGCACAAGCAGGCGGAGTTCTTCACCTCGACGGGCCGGCTGGAGGGTTCCACCAGCACCGGTGACCCGGGCGTGCAGCGCGAGACCACCGGCGACTCCGCGGGCGGCGGCCAGAACATCGGCTTCATCGAGCCGGGCGACTGGTGGGCATACGACCCGGTCAGCCTGTCGGGCATCGACTCGATCACGCTGCGCGCGGCCTCCCCGGGCGGCGGCGGGCCGATCTCGGTCCGGTGGGGCGCGCCCGATGGCCCGGAGATCGGGAGCGTGACCGTCCCGGCCACGGGGGAGTGGCAGACGTACACGGACGTCACCACCGACCTGCACGACGTCCCGGCGGGCACGGGGACGCTCTACTTCGTGCAGACGGCCGGCCAGTCGAACGTCAACTGGATCGACTTCGTCGGCGCGGGCGCGAGCGCCGGCCCGGCGGGCAGCTGAGAACGAGAGGAATCACCATGGCACGACCGATCACCCTGTTCACGGGCCAGTGGGCCGACCTGCCGCTGGAGGAGGTGGCCCGGCTCGCGTCGGGCTGGGGCTACGACGGCCTCGAGCTCGCCTGCTGGGGCGACCACCTCGACCCGTGGCGGTGGGACGACGACGCGTACGTCCGGTCCCGGCTCGACCTGCTGGACCGGCACGGCCTGAAGGTGTACGCCATCTCCAACCACCTCAAGGGCCAGGCCGTCTGCGACGACCCGATCGACGAGCGGCACCGCGACATCCTGCCGGACGTCGTGTGGGGCGACGGCGACCCGGAGGGCGTGCGGCAGCGCGCGGCCGAGGAGATGAAGAACACCGCGCGCCTGGCGCGGCGGCTCGGCGTCGACACGGTCGTCGGGTTCACCGGGTCGTCGATCTGGAAGTACGTGGCGATGTTCCCGCCGGCCTCGGAGGCCATGGTCGAGGCGGGCTACCAGGACTTCGCCGACCGCTGGAACCCGATCCTCGACGTCTTCGACGGCGAGGGAGTGCGCTTCGCGCACGAGGTGCACCCCAGCGAGATCGCCTACGACTACTGGACCACGGTCCGGACCCTCGAGGCGATCGGGCACCGCGAGGCGTTCGGGCTCAACTGGGACCCGTCGCACATGGTGTGGCAGGACCTCGACCCGGTGAGCTTCCTGTGGGACTTCAAGGACCGCATCTACCACGTGGACTGCAAGGACACGAAGAAGCGGATGGGCAACGGCCGCAACGGGCGCCTGTCCTCCCACCTGCCGTGGGCGGACCCGCGGCGCGGCTGGGACTTCATCTCCACGGGGCACGGCGACGTGCCCTGGGAGGACGCCTTCCGGATGCTCAACACCATCGGGTACGCGGGCCCCATCTCGATCGAGTGGGAGGACGCCGGGATGGACCGGCTCGTCGGCGCCCCCGAGGCGCTCGAGCTGGTGCGGCGCCTCGCGTTCGACGCACCGGACGCCGCGTTCGACGCGGCGTTCTCCACCAAGTGACCGCACGACCCTGACAGCACGGCACCCGATCGCACGGCCACTGTTCGCACGACCCTGATCGCACGACCGCTGATCGAAGGAGATCATGATGAGCATCCGTTCCGAGGTCGACCGCAGGACGTTCCTCCGCCTCGCGGGGTCCACCGTCGCCGTGGGGGCCGGCGTGGTCGGCGGCGCCGCTCCGGCGCTCGCGGGGACGACGGCGGCGGCCCCGCCCGGGCGGCGGCTGGTGCCGCCGGGCAAGCTGGGCATCCAGCTGTACTCCATCCGGGACAAGGTGTCGTCGCTCGGGTTCCGCGCGGTGTTCGAGCGGCTCTCGGCCCTCGGGTACGCCGAGATCGAGTTCGCCGGGTACACGCAGGGCGCCGTCGGCGCCATCACGCCGCAGGAGATCCGCACGCTGCTCGACGACAACGGCCTCGTCGCCGTCGGCTCGCACCGCGGGATCGGCGACTTCGCCTCCAACATGGAGGCCGAGCTCGACATCGCCGAGACGCTCGGGATGGCCCACGTCGGGACGGCGAACGCGCCGTCGGGCAACCGGACCGTGGCCGGCTACCTCGCGGCCGCCGAGCAGTTCAACGGCTTCGGGGCGGCCGCGGCCGCGCGCGGCCTGAAGTTCTACCAGCACAACCACGACGGCGAGTTCGGGTTCGCCACCGACGACCCGTCGGTGCGGCTGTACGACGTCTTCCTCGAGAACACGGACCCGACGGTCTACCTGGAGATGGACGTGTACTGGGCGTTCGTGGGCCAGCACCGGTACCCGGGGTTCAACCCGGTCGACTACGTGCTCGCGCACCGGGAGAAGTACCCGCTGTTCCACCTCAAGGACGGCAAGGCGAACCCGGAGTCCGGGGCGGGCTACGACATGGTCGAGTTCGGCGCGGGCACCATCGACTACACGGGGTTCCTCAGCGCGCTCGAGGGCTCCGGCCGGCAGCACGGGATCTGGGAGCAGGACAACGCCGCCCAGGTCGCCGAGCCGCCGAACGCGGTCGACTCGCTCGGCAACGCCGGCCGCAGCGCCGACGCGATCCTGGGCCTGCGCGCCAAGGCCTGAGCCGAGCGCCGGGCCGAGCGTCGAGCCGGCCGACGGCAGAGCGGGACGCCACCTGGAGGTGGCGTCCCGCTCTGCCGTGCGGGGGCGGACCGTGCGGCCTACCGCGCCGTGAGGGCGGCGTGCCCCTGCAGCTCCAGCACGAGGTCCTTGACCGCGGTAGCGGGCACCTGGCGGTCGTCCGCCGCGACGAGCGCGGCGACCGACGCGGGCACCGCGGCGTCGGAGCAGAGGATGAGCGGCGTGTCCGCGGACGAGGTCGGCAGCCGGCCGTGGGTGCCGCGCACGCAGGACGGGTCGAGCGGCACGGTGCTCATCGCGTACCGCAGCCCCAGCTTCTTCTTCACCAGGTTCAGGCCAGCCTTCGCCTTGGCGAGCGGGTCCGCCGGGTCGAAGAACAGCTCGGCGGGGTCGTAGCCCGGCTTGCGGTGGATGTCGACGCCGCGCGCGTACTCCGGGGCGCGGGCGTCGTCGAGCCAGAAGTAGTACGTGAACCAGGCCCCGGGCTCCGCGACGACGACGAGCTCGCCGGAGCGCTCGTGGTCGAGCCCGTACCGGGCCTGCGCCTCGCGGTCCAGCACCTCGTCGACGCCGGGGACGGAGCGCAGCAGGTCGGCGACCCGCGGGACGTCGGACTCGTCGGCGACGTACACGTGCGCGACCTGGTGGTCGGACACGGCGAACGCGCGCGACGCCCACGGGTCGAGCTGCTCGCGCCCGTCCTGCACGTACACCTGGAGCAGCCCTTCGCGGCGCAGTAGCCGGTTGAGGTGCACCGGCCGGTCCGCGCCCGCGATCCCGTACTCCGACACGACCACGACGGTGACGCCGTCGGCCTCCGCCTGGTCGAGGAGCGGGGTGAGCGCGACGTCGAGCTCGGCCGCGGCGGCGTCGGCCTGCGGCGAGTCCGGGCCGAACCGCTGCAGGTCGTAGTCGAGGTGCGGCACGTACGCCATCGTGAGGTCGTCGGCGCGCCCCCTCAGGACGTGGCCGGTGGCGCCGATGATCCAGCGGCTCGAGTCGATCGACGCGGTCGGCCCCCAGTAGGTGAACAGGGGGAACTCGCCGAACCGGCCCACCAGCTCGTCGTGCAGGGCCGCCGGGCGCACGTACGCGTCGGGCGACTTGCGGCCGTCGGCGTGGTAGATCGGCCGCGGGGTGACGGTGACCTCGGTGGTCATCCCCATCGCGTACCACCAGCACACGTTCGCGGCGGAGTACTCGGGGGAGGCCTTGCGGCCCGCCTCCCAGAGCTTCTCCCCGGCCACGAGGCGGTTGTGCTGGCGCCAGAGGTAGACGTCGCCGAGGCCCCGGAAGTACCACCCGTTGCCGACGGCGCCGTGCTGCGCCGGCATCAGGCCGGTGAGCATGGTCGACTGGACGCTGCAGGTCACGGCCGGCAGCACTGTCGCGAGCCCGGAGGACCAGCCGCCGGCGGCCAGGCGGCGCAGGCGCGGCATCTGCGCCAGGGCGCGGGTGGTCAGCCCGACGACGTCGAGCAGCAGGACGGGCTTCATGCGACGCTCCTCGCGTTCAGGGGGATGGTGCTCGTGGTGGTGCCCGGCTCGGCGGACCCGCCGCCGAGGTGGTCGCGCGCCCAGCGCAGCTCCGCCGCGATGCCCTCGACCAGCTCGGCAGGGCCCTCGGGGCGGACGTCGGCGGGGAGCACCGACCACGTGTAGGTCTCGACGTCCAGGTGCGCCCGGTCGCCGTGCGGTGCCGCCGCGACGGCCGCGACGGCGGCGCGCAGCACGTCGGTGGTCGCGGCCAGGGGGGCGGCGGGCGCGTGGTGCAGCGGCACGTGGAAGTGCACCCGCCACGGGCCGTCGGCCGGGAGGCGGCCCGCCAACGCCTCGGGCAGGTCGTCGGCGCCGGCGACCGCGCCGTCGGCCCCCTGCTCGCGGACCTGGTGCAGGTACCGGGTCTCGGCGAACCGGGCGACGGCCTCCCGCGCGGCGGGGTCGCTCGGGTCGCCGACGTGCAGCGCGGCGGACGCCTGGACCTTGACCACGCGCAGGCCCGCGCCCGTGATGCGCGCGACGGCGGCGGCCGGGTCCGCGAACGACACGGCCAGGTGGCACGTGTCGAGGCAGACCCCGACGTGCTCGGGGTCGATGCGTCGCTCGGCCGGCACGTCCGGCGCGGTGCGGGCCGCGAGCCAGGCCACGACGTCGTCCACGGTGTCGAGGACGCAGCCGGGCTCGGGCTCGACGGCGACGCGGACCGTCCGCCCCGTGCTCTCGGCCAGGTCGCGCAGGCCGCGGGACATGGTGGCGAACGCGCGGGTGGCCTCGTCGTCGTCCGCGGGCGTCCACGGCGCGCGCCACGCCAGCGGCAGCGTGGAGATCGAGCCGTCCACGCCGTCCGGCAGCAGGTCGGCGAGCACCCGGGCGCACGCGAGCACGTAGTTCAGGCGCGCCCGCTCCGCCCACGTGGGGGAGTAGACGGCGTGCTTGACGACCTCGTCGTGGAACCCCCCGTACGGGAAGGCGTTGAGCGTGTGGACCACGAGGTGGTGCTCGGCGAGCACGCGGCGCAGCCGGTCGCGGTCCTCGGGGGACCGGTCGAGCCGGTGCGCCAGCGCGGCGGGGAGCCAGAGGCCCACGCCGAGCGTCGGGAGCCCGGCGGCCTCGCGGACCGGCCCGGCGGTGCGGACCAGCTGGTCGAGCACGCCGTCGAGGTCCTCGGCGGGGTGGACGTTGGTGCAGTAGGAGAGCAGCATCGCGTGCCCCTCAGACCCGTGCGCCGCGAAGGACGGAGGAGCCCTCGAACGTGGCGCTCGCGGCCTCGCCCGGGACGAAGCCGGGGATCGGGTCGAGCACCAGGTTCCCCGACTGCTCGTAGAACTCCACGGGGTTGCGCCAGAGCACCTGGTCGACGTCGTCGTCGGTGAACCCGTCGTCGAGCATCGCGTGCCCCGTGCGGGCGGTCTTCAGCGGGTCGGAGCGGCCCCAGTCGGCGGCGGAGTTCACGATCATGCGCTCGGTGCCGTGCTCGCGCAGGAGGGCGACCATCCGGTCCTCGTCCATCTTCGTGTCCGGGTAGATGGAGAACCCGGCCCAGCAGCCGGCGTCGCGCACCATCGCGACGTTGGTCTCGTTGAGGTGGTCGACGAGCACCATCTCGGGCGGCAGGCCGGACTCGCGCACCACGTCCAGCGTGCGCCGGGTGCCCGCGAGCTTGTCCCGGTGCGGGGTGTGCACGAGGACGGGCAGGCCGGCCTCGCGCGCGAGCTGCAGCTGGGCGGCGAACACCTCGTCCTCGGCGGGGGTCATGGAGTCGTACCCGACCTCGCCGACTGCGACGACGCCGTCCTTGAGCAGGTAGCGGGGGATCTCGTCGAGCACGGCCCGGCAGCGCGGGTCGTTCGCCTCCTTGGGGTTCAGCGCGATCGTCGCGTGGTGCCGGATGCCGAACTGCGCGGCGCGGAACCGCTCCCAGCCGAGGAGGGCGTCGAAGTAGTCGCAGAACGACCCGACCGAGGTGCGCGGCTGGCCGAGCCAGAACGCCGGCTCGACGACGACGCGCACGCCGGCGGCGTACATGGCCTCGTAGTCGTCCGTGGTGCGGCTCGTCATGTGGATGTGGGGGTCGAGGATGCGCATGCTCACTCCTGGGTGGTGGTCGTGGGGATCAGCCGGTCGACGTCCGGGGGGACGACCCGGCCGGCGGCCCGTCGTTCGGCGGCGAAGTCGGTGGCCATGCGGGCGAGCTCGGGGTCCGCGCGGGAGCCCAGGTCGGCGACGGCGTCGAGGCTCACCCCCATGAACACGAGCTTGAGGACGGCGTGCCGCCAGGTGTGCTGGTCGAGGTACCGCGACCCGAACGTCCCGGTGGCGGCCGCGACCAGCGCCTGGTCGTTCGTGCGCAGCGCGTCCTCGGCGAGCTCGACGCCCGTCGCGACGACGTCGTCCGGGAGGTCGCCGTTCCCCGCGAGCGCGTCGAGCCCGCGCAGCACGCCGCGGCGCTCGGCCGCGTCGCCGCCGCGGTAGAGGGTGGCGAGCCGGTCGGCGAGCCCGTCGCCGGACGAGGCGGCGAGCGCGACGACGAGCTCGGCCCGGGCGGCGTCGTCGACGGTGCCGCGCACGACGCCGGCCGGGTCTGTCTCGGGGTGCAGCGGGGCCCGGCCCACGCGGCGGGGGGCGAGGGCGAACGCGCGCGTGACGGCGTCGGGGTCGCGCGCGACGTCCGCGCGGGCCTGCTCGAGCCAGGCGGTCGCCTCGCTGGTGGGGATGGGTGTCATGGTCGGACCTCCGTGGTCGTGGACGTCTCGCGCGTGGACGCCGTCCGCCACGCGTGGTGCAGCGCTGTCAGGCTGCGGCGGGCGAGGTGCGGTGCGTCGTGGGAGTGCCGGGGGAGCTCGACCGCGGCGACGCCGGCGTAGCCGAGCTCCGCCAGCGTGGCGAGCACCAGGGGCAGGTCGAGCTCGCCCTCGCCGAACGGGCGGTGCTCGTGGTGGGTGGCGGGCATGTCGTCGAGCTGCACGTTGGCCAGGTGCGGCGCGGCGGCGCGCAGGGCGCCGACCACCCCGTCGGGCTCGACCACCAGGCAGTGGCCGACGTCGACCGTGAGGCCCAGGTCGTCCCCCGCGACGCCGAGGTCGTCGCGCAGCCGCAGCGCGTCGTCGACGGTCTCGACGAGCATGCCGGGCTCGGGCTCCAGTGACAGGCGCACCCCGCGCGCCCGCGCGTGCTCGAGCAGGCGGGGCAGCCGGTCGCGCAGCCGCGCCCACCCCTCGGCGGGCCGGTCCCCGGCGGGCAGGATGCCGGAGAAGAACGACACGCACTCGGCGTCGAGGGCGGCCGCCACGTCGACGGCCCGCTCCAGGTACCGCAGCCGCGCGTCGGCCTCGGCGTCGACGAGGGTGGGGCGGTGCTTGACCCACGGGTCGAGCAGGTACCGGGTGCCGGTCTCGACGACGACGGCGGCCCCCGCGCCGCCCCGCATCCGCGCGAGGCGCTCGGCGACGCGGGCCACCTGCGCGTCAGCGTCGGGCGCGAACGGGTCGAGGTGCGGGAACCCCAGGGTCAGCGCGACGGCGTCGTACCCGACGTCGTCCAGCACGTCGAGCGCCGTCGCCAGCGGGTGGTCGCCGAACCCGTTGGTGCCGTACCCGAGGCGGAACCCGGGCCGCGTGGTCGTCGTGGAGGCGGTGGTGGCGGCGGTCACGTGATGCTCACCCGGCCCCGCCGGCGCAGCAGCGCGCCGCCGACGACCGCGACGCCCGCGAGCGCCACGGCCTCGAGCCGACCGCCGCGCAGCGCCCACGCCGCCTGGAGCGGCACCATCGCCTGGATCCCGGCCTTCGTCGCCGACCGCGCCGCGCCGGCGGAGCGGTCCCGGGCCGCGCGGACCTGGCCGGGGAGGCACGCGGCCGCGTACGCGGACGCCGCGGCGACCGCGCCCCGGCGGGCCCACCTCCCGGCGGGGCCGGCCGCGGGGCGAGCGAGCGCCGCCGCGACCGTCCCGGCGGCGACGACGGCCGAGGTCACGGCCGCGGACGTGCCGACCGCCGTCGTCGTGCCGTGCACCTCCCCGCGGGAGAGCACGGTGACGCCGAGGGTGTGCACGGCCAGCGCGGCCGCCGCGGGCAGCGCGGGACGCACCCCGGTCGGCGCCGCGCCGAGGAGCACGTCGAGGCCGCGGCAGGCGGCCATGACGAGCGGGCCCGACGGGCTGTCCTTCGCCACCAGGTCGTAGGTGAGGACGCACGCGGCCAGGGGCACGGCGACGGCCAGCGCCTTCCGCCCGCCGCCGAGCGCGGCCAGCGTCACGCCGGCGCCCGTGAGGGCGGCGCCGGTCCCGAGCGCCTGGCGGGGCGTGACTCGGCCCGAGGGGATCGGCCGCTCGGGCCGCTCGATCGCGTCCAGGTCGCGGTCGGCGTAGTCGTTGAGCGCCATGCCGCCCAGGTACAGGCACGCCGACGCGGTCGGCAGGAGCACCCGACGGCGGGCGGGGATGCGTCCGGGCGCCGACGCCATGCCGGCGAGCGTGTCGCCGAGGACCGACAGCGCCGCCGGCGCGCGGACGAGCTCGGCGACGTCGCGGGGCGTCACCGGCGCGCCTGGTCGGCCGTGCGCACCGCCCACGCGGCGAGGTCCGCGGCCTGGGTGGCGGCGTCGTGCACCTCGGACGCCCAGGGGTCCTTGAAGAAGAACCCGAGCTCCGGGACGGGGCCGGCCACGCCGGCCGAGTGGGCGAGGGCGAGCAGCCGGGCCAGGTCGAGCACCATCGGGGCGGCGAGCATCGAGTCGTAGGCGCTCCACGTGGTCTGCAGGGTCAGGCGCGAGCCCAGGAACCCCTCGACGTGCACGTGGTCCCACGCGACCTTCGTGTCGCCGAGGTCGGGCACGTTGTCGATGTGCAGGGGCGTGACCGCGCTGCCGGTGAGGTCGCGCAGGCCGCGGGTCTTCGAGGCGAGCTTGCTCCGCACGGCCTCGGGGTCGGCGAGGGTCGCGCCGTCGCCGCCGCCGAGCAGGTTGGTGCCCGCCCACGACAGCACGCGCAGGCCCCGGGCGGCGAAGGCCGGCGCGAGGACGGTGCGCAGCCACGTCTGCCCGGTCTTGCCGTCCTGTCCCGCGACGGGGAGCCCGGCCTCGGTGGCCAGCTCGGTGAGGGCGGGCAGGGACATCCCGGCCGACGGCGTGAACGCGGCGTACGGGGCGCCGGCGAGCACGGCGGCGTACGCGGAGACGGACGACGCCGGCAGGACGGCGCGGCCCGGGTCGGTGAGTGCGGTGCGCAGGGCGGCCACGTCGTCGTGCTCGCGGGCCGGGGTGACGGGGGGCTCCGTCGCGGACACGTCGACGACCACCACGCGCGCGAGGTCGTGCCGGTCGCGGAACGCGGTGATGTCGGCGGCGAGCCGGTCGGCGGCGTCCTGCTGGCTGCCCCGGTGCTCGGCCGGGTCGTAGCCGGTGCGGACGTCGGCGTCGGCGGCCTCGAGCGCGTGGTGCGTGGCCGCCAGGAGCCGCGGCGGGATCATCCCGGCCTCGACGAGGCTCTCCGCGCGCTTGGTCATCGTCGTGGGGGAGAGGTCGTGCCCGCCGACGACGATGTCGCCGAACGCGGGCATCGGGACGTTCTCGAACCCGGGCCCCGCGGTGATGCAGCCCGTCGCGGGGGAATGGCCCTCGGCGAGCGCCGCCAGGCCGAGGGTGGCCGTCGTGGCGACCGAACCGTGGGCGCCGACGAGCCAGAGGCCCGTGCGTCCGGTCGAGTGGTGGTGGTCTGCAGTGGCGTGGTGCATCGTCGCTCCCCATGTCCGGCGGTGGGGGGGGCCGCGCCCCCCCCCCGCGGGCCCCCCCCCCCCCCCCCCCCCCCCCCACCGCGGCGGCGGACGGCGAGCAAAAAAAAAAGAGAAAACCACCCGCCCCC
>NZ_JBHWYY010000042.1:32555-33911 GCF_042728595.1 Isoptericola sp. NPDC060185
GCGGGGGCGCCCGAACGGGGGGCGCCCCCGAGCCAGAGGCCGGTGCGCCCGGTCGTGTGGTGGGGTTGTGCTGTGGCGTGGTGCATCGCCGCCCCCCTTGCCGGGCGGTGCTGGGCGCCGACCACCACGTCGGCGGCCCCTCTGCCCCCGACTCCGCCACGCTAGCGAGGCTTCTGACGGATAGCAATCAAAAGGTCGATCCCGCGCTGCCGAATGTCGGGGTCAGCCGACATCAGGGAGAACTGGCTCCGCCTGTGCGCGGCCGGACCGGCGATGCCCTGTCAGTCCGGGCGGCGCGAGCTCGTGCCCGGGGTGTCGGCGCCACGGAGCATGACGACGTCGGCGTGCCGCACGCCGCCGACGTCGTAGGTCCGCGTGCCGGCGACGTCGAAGCCGTGCTTGCGGTAGAACGCCTGGGCCCGGGCGTTCTGGCCGTTGGTGCCGAGCCACAGCGGCGCGTCGACGCCGGCGGCCTCCCCGAGCCCGGCGGCCGCCGCGGCGGCCCCCTCGAGGAGGCGCGCCGCCACGCCGCCGCCCAGGACCTGGGGGTGCACGTAGATCTTGGACAGCTCGGCGTAGGGGCCAGGACCCGCCGCTGCGCGCAGCACCGCGCGCTCCTCGGCGCCGTCGGGCTCGCCGAACGCGACGAGCGCGTAGCCGAGCAGCGGGGGAACGTCGTCGGACGCGGCGCCCGCGGGCCCGCCGTCGACCGCCACCAGGAGAGCGTGCCGGTCGGAGGTCGCCCATGCGCGGAAGTCGGCCGGCGCGAGGTGCGTGGCCACGTGCGCGGCCATCGTGGCCACGAGGGTCCCGGGCGGGCAGGCCAGGGGGAACGTGAGGGCGGCGAGCCACGCGACGTGCGCCGCCTCGGAGACCCGGGCAGGACGGACGAGGACGGACGCCGGGCGCGGGGCGGCTGTCGGAGAGGAGGTCACGCGACGATTCTCGCGCGGCCCACCGGGTGTGCCCCGCGTCACCGCGCAGGGAGTTGGCCGGCTGCCGCGGAGCGTGTAATGTTCTACGACGTCAGCCCGACAGGGAGACGGACACCGAAGAGCATCACCGGGACACCGGGGAGCTCGGGTGGCCGACCGGGGTTGGAACTCACTACGAGAACGGGTTAGCATTCGTGCGCCCCGGACATCGTCTGTGGGGCTTGCCGATGAATGTCGGGCGATCCGAAACCTGGAAAACAGGCGGTTGGAACGGCCGGAAAGAATCTGGTAAGTTTGAGGGGTTGCCCCGGCGGGGCTGGAACGGAAATGGTTCTGGTCTTGTGGGTGTGCGTCGGTTGTTTGAGAACTCAACAGTGTGTTTGATAGTCAATGCCAAATTTTTGGAACCTTTGTTGGTTTC
>NZ_JBHWYY010000043.1:0-32605 GCF_042728595.1 Isoptericola sp. NPDC060185
CTGTTTGTTCTATAATCGGCGTGTTTTTTCCCTACCTCGCCGAGTTTCGAACTACCTCGGCATTTTCGGAACTACCTCGCGGGGATCGGGACTAACTCGCGGCTCAGCCCCAGACGAGGCCGCGCGACGGGTCCTCGAGCACCTTCGCGACGTCGGCCAGGTAGCGGGCGGCGAGCTCGCCGTCGACCAGGCGGTGGTCGACGGACAGCGCCAGCTGCGTGACCCAGCGCGCCTTGATCTTGCCCTTGTGCACCCACGGCTGCTTGCGGATCGCGCCGAACGCGAGGATCGCCGCCTCCCCCGGGTTGAGGATCGGGGTGCCGGTGTCGGTGCCGAAGATGCCCACGTTGGTGATGGTGATCGAGCCGTCGGCCATGTCCGCGGGCTGCGTGCGGCCGGCGCGCGCGGTGGAGGTGAGGGACGCGATCGCCTTCGCCAGGCCGAGCAGGTCGAGGGTGTGCGCGTCCTTGATGTTCGGCACGACGAGCCCGCGCGGCGTCGCCGCCGCGATCCCCAGGTTCACGTAGTGCTTGTAGACGATCTCCTGCGACGCCTCGTCCCAGCTCGCGTTGATCTGCGGGTGCCGGTTGACCGCCAGCAGCATCGCCTTGGCGGCGACGAGCAGCGGCGTGACGCGCACGTCCGCGAAGTCGCGGTCCTCCTTCAGGGTGGCGACCAGGCGCATCGTCTTCGTGACGTCGATCGTCTGGAAGACGGTCACGTGCGGGGCGGTGAAGGCGCTGGCCACCATCGCCTCGGCCGTGCGCTTGCGGACCGACTTCACCGGCACGCGCGTCTGGCGGCCGTCGCCGCTGACCGTGCCGGACGCGAGCCACGGCCGGTCGTCATCCGGGTACGTGGCCAGCGGCTTCGGCGCGGCGCCCTCGGCGTGCGCGACGACGTCCTCCCGCGTGACGATCCCGCCCGGGCCCGTGGGGTGCACGGACGCGAGGTCGACGCCGAGGTCCTTGGCGAGCTTGCGCACCGGCGGCTTGGCCAGCACGCGGGCGCGCTCGGCAGTGGGGGTGGACGCGGCGCCGGACGACGACGGCACGCTGGCCATCGGCTTCTCGATCGCCGGGCCCGCCGGGGCGGGTACCGGGGCCGGCGTCGGAGCTGCGGCCGGCACAGATGTCGGCGCGACCGGGGCGGCAGGGGCCGCGGGCGCCGGGCTCGGGACCTCGGCCTCGGGGGCCGCGCCGCGACGGCGCCGTCGTCGGCCGCCGCCCGCGCCATCACCCGTGCCGTACCCGACCAGCACGGAGCCGGAGCCCCCTGCCGACGCCTCCTCGGACGCGTCGCCCGAGCCGTAGTAGGTGGGCGCGTCGGAGCCCCCGGGGGCCGGCGCGTCGGTGGTGATCTCGATGATCGCGGTGCCGACGTCGACCGTCGTGCCCTCCTCCGCGAGCAGCGCCGTGACGGTGCCGGCCCACGGCGACGGCAGCTCGACGAGCGACTTGGCGCTCTCGATCTCCACGATCACCTGGTTGACGGCGACGGTGTCGCCGACGGCGACGCGCCACTCGACGATCTCGGCCTCGGTGAGGCCCTCGCCCACGTCGGGCAGGGGGAAACGCTGGGTGCTCATCGGTCTCCTCGGCTCCGCTCTCAGTGGGCCAGCACGCGGTCGACGGCGTCCACGACGCGGTCGACGCTCGGCAGGTACTCGTGCTCCAGCTTCGCGACGGGGTACGGCGCGTGGAAGCCGCCCACCCGCAGCACGGGCGCCTCGAGCGAGTAGAAGCATTCCTCGCTGACGCGCGCCGCGACCTCGGCGCCCGAGCCGAGGAACGTGGGCGCCTCGTGCACGACGACGCAGCGGCCGGTGCGCTTCACCGACTCCGCGACGGCGGTCACGTCGAGCGGCGAGATCGAGCGCAGGTCGACGACCTCCGCGCTGGTGCCCTCGGCGGCCAGGGTGTCGGCGGCCTTGAGCGCCGTCGCGACGGTGGGCCCGTAGGCGACGAGCGTGACGTCGGTGCCGGGCCGGGCGACGCGCGCCCGGTTGAGCACGTCCGCGGCGCCCGCGGCGGCCACGGTCGGGTAGGCCCTGCGCTCGACCTCGCCCTTGGACCAGTAGCGGCCCTTCGGCTCGAAGAACAGCACCGGGTCCGGCGACGCGACGGCCGCGCGGATCATGTCGTAGGCGTCCTGCGGGGTGGACGGCGACACGACGCGCAGGCCGGGCGTGTGCGCGAACAGCGCCTCCGGGCTCTCCGAGTGGTGCTCCACCGCGCCGATGCCGCCGCCGTAGGGGATGCGGATGACGACGGGCACCTGCAGCCGACCGCGCGACCGGTAGTGCATCTTGGCGAGCTGGGTCGTGATCTGGTCGTAGGCCGGGAAGACGAACCCGTCGAACTGGATCTCGCACACCGGCCGGTAGCCGCGCAGCGCCATGCCGATCGCGGTGCCGACGATGCCGGACTCCGCGAGCGGCGTGTCGACCACGCGGTCCTCGCCGAAGTCCTTCTGCAGCCCGTCGGTGACGCGGAAGACGCCGCCGTTGCGGCCCACGTCCTCGCCCATGACGAGGACCTTCGGGTCGGACTCGAGGGCGGAGCGCAGGCCCTCCGTGATGGCGCGCGCGAAGGTGAGGGTCTCGCTCATCGGGTCGCCTCGCTCGTCTCGTTCTCGTACTGCTCGAACCACGCCCGCTCGGCCGTGACCTGCGCGTGCTCGGTGGCGTACACGTGCTCGAACATCGTCGCGGTGGGCGGGGCGCCCAGCTCGCGGACCTCCGTGCGCAGCCGCTCGCCGAGTGCGTCGGCCTCGGCCTCGATGCCGGCCGCCCAGTCGTCGTCCCAGGCGTCCTCGGCCCGCAGCAGCGCAGCGAGGCGGTCGATCGGGTCACGCCGGGCCCAGTAGTCCTCCTCGGCGCGCGACCGGTACCGGGTCGGGTCGTCGGAGGTGGTGTGCGCGCCCATGCGGTACGTGTACGCCTCGACGAAGGTGGGGCCGCCGCCGGAGTGCGCGCGCTCGATCGCCTCGGCGGTGACGGCGTAGCAGGCGAGGACGTCGTTGCCGTCCACGCGGACGCTGGGGATGCCGAAGCCCTCCCCGCGCCGGTACAGAGGCGAGCGCGTCTGGCGCGACGTCGGCTCGGAGATCGCCCACTGGTTGTTCTGCAGGAAGAACACGACGGGCGCGTTGTTCACGGCCGCGAACACCAGCGCCTCGCTCACGTCGCCCTGGCTGGTGGCGCCGTCGCCGAAGTAGGTCACGACGGCAGCGTCGCGCTCCGGGTCGCCGGTGCCGACGGCGCCGTCGCGCTGGACGCCCATCGCGTAGCCGGTCGCGTGCAGCACGTGCGAGCCGATGACGAGCGTGTACAGGTGCACGTTGTGCTCGGCCGGGTCCCAGCCGCCGTGGTCCTCGCCGCGGTACAGGCGGAGACGGTCGACCGGGTCGACGCCGCGCGCCTGCAGCACCCCGTGCTCCCGGTACGAGGGGAACACGTAGTCCTGCGGCGACAGGGCGTACGCCGACCCGACCTGGGCGGCCTCCTGGCCACGGCCCTGCGCGTACAGCGCGAGCTCGCCCTGCCGCTGCAGGGCCGTGGCCTCGTCGTCGAACCGTCGCGTCAGCACCATGTCGCGGTACAGGGCGCGCAGGTCCTCGGAGGTGAGGTGGTCGACACGCGAGCGGTAGGTCGCGTTGTCGGGTTCGACGACACGCTCGCCGGTGGGCGAGACGAGCTGGATCAGGGGTTCGACGTCAGGCGTGACGTCGGCGGGCGCGACGTCGGGCTCGCCGGTGGTGGTCTGCGGCACGCGTTCTCCTTCGCTGGCGGCCCCCGGGCGGGGCGGGCTGCTCCGGCACGGACGAGGTCCCGGTGCCACCCGAACGGTGGACCCACCGGAACCTACGCCTTCGTAGCCTACGCCAGCGTAGGTTGCCGTCCATGGGGCGCACCCCCCGACGGCGCTACCAATGTCCCCCCGCTCAGTTTGGAGGGTTCCTCCAAAGCCGCCGCGGCCCGCGGCCGCCCCCGCAGGTCAGCGCGGGTATGCCTGGCCCACCCGCAGCGCGTCCCGCTCCCGCAGCACCGGCCAGCGCGAGAACGCGAACACGAGGAACATCACCACGTTGAGGATCGGCACGATGCCGACGAGGATCCACCAGCCCGAATAGCCCGCCTTCTGGATGATCCGGATGTACGCGATCAGGAAGAGCACGGCGATCGCGAGGTAGACGACGATCGCGGCCGTGCCGAACAGCCAGCCGTAGTCGTCCGTGAGCTGGTCGTAGTCCCAGGTGTCCATGGGCAGCGAGTCTTCCCGGCCGCGGCCAGGTCGCAACCCGGACGCACGGGGTCAGGCAGCACGGCAGCACGGCGATCAGGCGGCCCGCCAGGAGTCCGTGTCGTCGTCGAGCCGCCAGTCGCGCGCGGTGCCCGGGTCCGCCGCCGCCCCTGCGAACCAGAACGTCGCGTCCGGGTCCCAGTCGGCGAGCACCGACGCGACGCCGTCCGACACCGGTACGGGCAGCCCCGCCGTCGTGAGGTACCCGCGCGTCGTGAGGTGCACGGCGTCCGCCTCGCGCGCCACCGCGGACCAGTCGGGGAGCACCCACGTGCCGTCGCGGCCGGTGGCGCGGTACCAGTCGTGCCGCCGCGAGGCGGTCACCTCCAGCGGGTGCCGGCGGCACAGGTCGGCCCAGTCCCCCGGCCCGTCGACCTCCAGCACCCGGGCGTCGTCGGCCACCGCGACCGCGCGCACGCTGCCGCGCTCCCAGCCGGAGTCGTCCTCCACGAGCCACAGCCCGACCGGCCCGACGGCGCCCAGGTCGCGGGTGGTGCGCAGCAGCTCGTGGGGCGGCACCGACCACCACTCACCGCTCCAGCTCGCGCGCGGGTCGGCCGGTCGTTCGCGTGCCGCGGTCCGCTCGCCCGCGTGGGTCTCGGAGCGCCACGCGGCGAGGGCGTCGGGCCGGCCCGCCGCCGTCGTGCCGGGCGGGCCGAGCCGACCGTCGTCGTACCAGACCACCTCGCGCTGGGTGGTGGCCGGCGCCGCCGTGGACCACCAGGCGGCCGACGGCGCGGCGAGCAGCGCCTCGGCCACCGGGCCGAGGGCGGCCGCCACCTCCGGCGTCGCGGCGAGCACGTCCTCGCCGTCCGGCTCCTGCCAGTAGCGGGCGTTGCCGACCGCCGACTCGAGGGCCCGGAGCAGCTGCCGCTCGTCGGGCACGGTGAACGTCGCGCCCTGCAGGCGCCGCACCACGTCGCCGGGCACCAGGCGCGGCCGGTCCGCGACGCCCTGCCCGAACATCACCCGCGAGGTCCCGGCGCCGGGGTCCAGGTCGTACGCGGCGTAGAAGATCGCCAGCCGCACGTCGTCGTCCTGCGCCTGCGCGAGCTCCAGGCACAGCCTGCGGCCGCGCGGCCCGGACAGCAGCGCGGCGGCATCGAGGCGGGTGGTCCCGGGCATGCGCCCACCCTAGGAGCCCCCGGCGAGGCGGGCGGGTGTCGGTGGCCGGCGGGAGGCTGGGGGCTCACCTCGACGAAGGGACACCCCATGGCCGCGCAGTCGACGCCGACGCCCGTCAACCCGCCCGAGCTGCACCAGAACCCCGCGTTCGCGTGGGGCATGATCCTGCCCGCCGGGCGCACGCTGTACGTGGGCGGCCAGAACGGGACGGGGCCCGACGGCGCGCTCGTCGAGGGCGGCCTCGGTCCCCAGACCGAGCAGGCGCTGCGCAACGTGATCGCAGTGCTCACCGAGGCGGGCACCGACATCGAGCACGTCGCGAAGCTGACGATCTACCTCGACCCCACCATCGACCCGAACGAGGCCTACGCCGCGTCCGGCCGGGTCTGGCAGGCGCGCACCGCCGTCACGGTGCTCGCCGTCGCACCCGCCCGGCGCGGCGCACTCGTCGAGGTCGAGGCGATCGCGACGGTCCCGGAGGCCTGACGCCGGGACGGGCCGGGAGGTGGCAGGCTCGGCGCGTGACCGCCACCACAGCGCCCGCCACCTCCACGCCCGCCGCCGTCGACGCCCTCGTCCACCTGCGCGCCGACGGCGTCAGCGTGCTGATCGACGCCCGTGGCGGTGAGCTGCCCGCCGTCGTGCACTGGGGAGACGACCTCGGCCCGCTCTCCGCCGACGACGCCGCCGCGGTGGCCCTGGCCGCGACGCCGCCGCTCGCGAACAACGGCCCGGACGAGCCGACCCGCGTGGCGCTGGTGCCCGAGCCGCGCACGGGGTGGCTCGGGCGTCCCGGGATCGTGGGCGAGCGCGACGGCGACGCCTGGTCGCCGCGCTTCACGACCAGGGTCGCGACGCTGTGCGGCGGCACCCTGGCCACCGGGCTCACGGAGGGAGGCGCGGGGGCGCTGCGCGTCGAGGCGACGGACACGACCGCCCGCCTCACGCTCGTCCTCGACGTCGAGCTCACGCCCGACGGCGTGCTGCGCGCCCGCGCCGCCCTGCGCAACGACGGGGGCCCGTACCGGCTGCACGAGCTCGCCGTCGTCCTGCCCGTGCCGCCGCGGGCACGCGAGGTGCTGGACCTCACCGGCCGGTGGGGCAAGGAGCGCGTGCCGCAGCGCCACGACCTCACGGTCGGCACGCACCTGCGCGAGGGGCGACGGGGCCGCACCGGCGCCGACGCGGCCACGCTGCTCACGGTCGGCGAGCCCGGGTTCGGCTTCGCGCGCGGCGAGGTGTGGGGCCTGCACGTGGGCTGGTCGGGCAACCACCGGCACTGGGCGGAGCGGCTCCCCACCGGCGACCAGGTGCTGGGCGGCGGTGAGCTGCTGCTGCCCGGCGAGGTGACGCTCGCGGGCGGCGAGGAGTACGGGACCCCGTGGGTGTACGGCGTGCACGGCCACGGCCTGGACGCACAGGCCGCGCGCCTGCACCGGATGCTGCGCCGCCGCACCGCGCACCCGCGCACCCCGCGGCCCGTGACGCTCAACGTGTGGGAGGCCGTCTACTTCGACCACGACCTGGCGCGCCTCACCGCGCTGGCCGACGCCGCCGCCGAGCTCGGCGTGGAGCGGTACGTGCTCGACGACGGCTGGTTCCGTGGCCGCCGCGACGACACCCGCGGTCTGGGCGACTGGTACGTCGACGAGGAGGTGTGGCCCGACGGGCTGGACCCGATCGCGGACCACGTGCACGGCCTCGGCATGCAGTTCGGCCTGTGGTTCGAGCCGGAGATGGTCAACCTCGACAGCGACCTCGCGCGCGCCCACCCGGACTGGGTCATGGGGGCCGGCGGCCGCGTCCCGGTGCCGTCGCGGCACCAGCACGTGCTCGACCTGTCGAACCCGGACGCCGCCGCCTACGTGCTCGAGCGGATGAGCGCCGTCATCGGCGCGCACGGCGTCGACTACGTGAAGTGGGACCACAACCGCGACCTCGTGGACCCGGGCTCCGGGCGGGACGGGCGGCCCGTCGTGCACGCCCAGACGCTCGCGGCCTACGGGATCATGGCCGAGCTGCGCCGCCGGCACCCCGGGCTGGAGATCGAGTCGTGCTCGTCGGGCGGCGCTCGGGTCGACCTGGGCGTCGCCGAGCACACGCAGCGCGTGTGGGTGTCGGACTGCACGGACCCGCTGGAGCGGCAGCAGATGCAGCCGTGGACGGCGCAGCTGCTGCCGCTGGAGTACCTGGGCGCGCACGTCGCGGCGGACGTCAGCCACCAGACCCGCCGCGCGCACTCGCTCGCGTTCCGTGCGGCGACGGCGCTGTTCGGCCACTTCGGCATCGAGTGGGACCTCACGCGGTCGACGCCCGAGCAGCTCGCCGACCTGGCCCGCTGGATCGAGCTCTACAAGGCCGAGCGCGGCCTGCTGCACACCGGCACCCTCGTGCGCCAGGACTCCCCCGCCCCCGACGCCCCGCAGGTGTGGGGCGTGGTCGCCGCCGACCGTTCCCGCGCCCTGTTCCAGGTCGCCACCCTCACCCGCCCGGCGTCGGCCCCGCCCGGCCGCCTCACGCTGCGCGGCCTGGACCCCGGGCGCCGCTATCGCGTCACACCCCTGCCGTTGAGCCGCGAGGCCTTCGGCGTCTGGACGGTGCCGCCGTGGTTCGGGCTGCCCTCGGCCGACGGCGCCGTGGCGTCCGACGGCGTCACGCCCCTGCCCCGGCCCGCGCAGCCCGACGACCTGCCCCGCGGCACCGTGCTCACCGGCCGTGCGCTCGCCGTCGCCGGCCTGCAGGCACCCGAGGCCCCGCCCGAGACCTCGCTGGTGCTGCTCGTGGAGGCCGTGGACTGACGCTCCGCGCCGGCCCCGCCGGGTGCCCGCGATACTCCGCACGACCCACACCGGGCTCTCGCGCGCTCACATTTGATGTGAACTTCTGTGTTCTTCTGTTCACCAAGGAGCGCAGTTGTTACCGCACCGAGACCGTAGGGGTTTGACCAGATCGGCCACGTTCCGCCAGAGTGTGTCGCGGACACCAGATCATCACCCTCGTTGCCGAGGTTGACCCACAGGGACGTGGACACGATGAGTTCACAAACTCACACTCTTGAACACAGAAAGTCACAGACGGCACCGCGCCGGCTCAGCGACGGGCAGTTCGCCGTCCTGCTGCTGCTGCCGGGCGTCGCGCTGCTGGCCGGCGTGGTCCTCTACCCGCTGATCGCCGCGCTCGTCACGGCCTTCTTCGAGCAGAGCCTCGTGCTGCCCGGACGGACGTTCGTCGGGCTGCAGAACATCGTCGACGTGCTGCAGGGCGACTTCCTGCGCCTGCTGCGGCAGACGCTGGTCTTCACGCTCGGCACGACGATCCTGCCGTTTGTCATCGGGTTCGCCCTGGCGCTCGCGCTGAACACCCGGATCCGCGGCGCCAAGGTGCTGCGCGGTCTCATGCTCATCCCCTGGCTCGTGCCCGGCGTCGTCGTGTCGTTCCTGTGGATGTGGATCTTCAACGCCAACTACGGCGTGATGAACGCGCTGCTGCAGTCGATCGGCCTGATCGACGACCCGCAGGCCTGGCTCGCCCAGCCCGCCACGGCCATGGGCGCCGTCGTGCTGGCGAAGACCTGGCAGTCGTTCCCGTGGATGATGGTCATGCTGCTCGCGGGCCTGCAGACGGTGCCGGTCGAGCTGCACGAGGCCGCCGAGATGGACGGCGCGGGCACGGTCCGCCGCTTCTTCGCCATCACGCTGCCGCACCTCAAGGGCATCGTCGGCCTCGTGGTGCTGCTGGAGTTCATCTGGAACTTCCAGCACTTCGACATCATCTACGTCCTCACCGGCGGCGGCCCCGCGGGCGCCACCCAGACGTTCGCCACCGCGGTGTACGAGACCGCCTTCCAGGGCTACGACCTCGGCAAGGCCGGCGCACTGGGCCTGCTGTGGATGATCCTGCTCATGGCGCTCGTCGTCGTGTACGTCCGCTTCTCGGAGAAGGGAGAGGAGCGATGAGCGCGACGACGCAGCTCCCCGCCGCGCCCACCCCGCACTCCGCCGCGTCGGCCTCGGCCGGCGAGACCCCGCGCCCGCCGCAGCGCCGCCGCCGCAGCAGCGCCCTGCGCTCCGAGCGGCCCGGCGTCCGGGTCGCCGCCTGGGCCACCGTCGTGGTGTGCGGCGGCTTCGGCCTCCTGCCCGTCTACTGGCTGCTGGCCACGTCGCTCACGCCGCGCGACCAGGTGTTCGCGTACCCGCCGCGGTTCTTCCCGGCCGCGCCCACCCTGGACGCGTTCGCGTCGCTCGCCTCCAACGACCAGCTGTTCGGCTACCTGCGCAACAGCGTGATCGTCTCGGTGATCACCGCCGTGCTGTCGGTCCTGGTCTCGGCGTACATGGGGTACTCGTTCTCCAAGTTCCGCTACCGCGGCCGCCGCTCGCTGATGTACCTGGTGCTCGCGTCGCAGATGTTCCCGCAGGCGCTGCTCCTGGTCACGCTCTACACCGTGTTCAGCGCGTACGGCCTGCTCAACACGTACACGGCGCTGGTGCTGAGCTTCACCACGTTCACGCTGCCGCTGTGCGTGTGGATGCTCAAGGGCTTCTTCGACACCATCCCGGACGAGCTCATCGAGGCGGCCCGCGTCGACGGCGCGTCCCGGCTGCGGATCATCCACTCGATCGTGCTGCCGCTCGCGGCGCCCGGCCTGATCGCGGCGGGGCTGTTCGCCTTCGTCCGCGGCTGGAACGACTTCGTCTTCGCCCTCACGCTGGCCGGCCCGGAGAAGCAGACCCTGCCGCCCGGCCTGGTGAACACGTTCATCGGCGAGGCCTCCACCGCGTGGCCCGAGCTCATGGCCGCGTCGCTCGTCGTGTCGCTGCCCGTCGCGATCGCCTTCATCGCCCTGCAGAAGTACCTGGTCGGCGGCCTCACCGCCGGCGCCGTCAAGGGCTGACGGCGCCCACCGTCCCGCCCCGCTCCACCGTCCACCACCCCGAACGACCCTCGATGCGGAGGATCCCCATGTCTCTCACCCTTCCCCAGAGCGCCATGTCGCGACGTCGCGTGCTGCAGCTGCTCGGCCTCGGCGCCGGCACCGCCGCCCTCGCCGCCTGCGCCCCGTCGGCCCCGTCCCCGGCGGGCGGCGCGGCCTCGGCCGCCGCGACCGGCGGCGCCAAGACCGACTTCGCGTTCTCGTCCTGGTCCTTCACCGAGGAGGCCGCGGCGCCGGCCCTCGAGGCGATCGTCAAGGCCTACCAGGACAAGAACGGCGTCACGATCAAGGACGTCTCGTTCCCCTACAACGAGTACATCAACCAGCTCACGCTCCAGGTGAAGGGCGGTCAGTTCACCGGTGCCGCGCACGTGGACGTCGCGTGGCTCGGCTCGCTCGCCGCCATGGGCAAGCTGCAGGACCTGTCGGCCCTGACCGAGGGCCGCGGGTACACCGACGCGGCGCTGTCGGCGGCCCAGTTCGACGGCGTGCAGTACGGCCTGCCGTGGACGATCGGCGCCATCGGCCTCGTCACGAACTCGGAGCTGCTGACGAAGGCCGGCATCGACGCCGACGCCTTCCCGACGACGGTCGACGAGTTCGAGAAGTCGCTCAAGGACCTCAAGGGCCTCGGCGACGGGCTCATCCCCTACGCCGCGTCCACGAAGGCGGCCCAGCTCAAGGACATCCTCATCTGGATGCAGACCTTCGGCAGCCCGCTCGTCGACGGCGACACCGTCACCATCGGCGACGACGCCTCCGTCGAGGCCGTGACCTGGTACAAGGGTCTCTACGACCAGAAGCTCATCGCCGCCGACGTCGACCGCTTCGACGCCCGCTCCCTGTTCGCACAGGGCCGCGCCGCGATCTACGACGACGCCCCCGTCGGCCGCGGCGCCGTCACCGAGGAGTCCCCCGACAAGGACCTCGGCAGCAAGCTCGTCCCCGTCTCCCGCCCGGTGCTCAAGGCCGGCGACACCCCCCGCGCGCTGGTGTGGGGCGGCGCGATCGCCGTCGTCGACGGCGAGGGCGCGGCCACCGCGGCCGACTTCGCGCAGTTCGCGACGTCCGACCTCGACACCGTGCTCGCCGACTACGAGGTGCGCGGCCTGCCGCCCGTCACCACCGAGGCGCAGCAGTCCGACGTCGTCGCGTCCGACGAGTTCGGGTCGCAGTTCAGCGAGCGCATCACCGCGACGTCCTCGTCCAACCCGTTCTGGGCGTTCACCGCGTACTCGCAGATCGAGACCGTCATCGCCGAGCAGGTGCAGGCCGTCCTCGTCGGCAAGACCGACCCGAAGACGGCCATGCAGAAGGCCGGCGAGGCCGCGCAGAAGCTCGTCGGCTGACGCACCTCCCCGCCCTGCCCGTCCTCACCCCGCCCGTCCCCGCCCACCCCGGAGTCACGACCACGGTTCGAGGAGGAACCATGCGACGACGCCCCACCCCCGTGCTGCGCACCGCGGCCGCCCTCGCGGCGGCCGCGGTGGCCGCCGCCACCGTCCCCGCCGCGGCCGCCCTGGCGGCCCCGGCCACCCCCGGCAAGCACGCCGAGTCCGTGGAGCAGCTGCCGTTCCCCGTGGACCGTTCCAACAACGCGGGCTGGTGGACGCCGCTCGACGTGGTCGACGGCGTCACCTACATGGCGTTCGACTCGCCCGCCGCGGACCCCGCGCGCCACGAGGTGCACATCGCCGCGCAGGGCCCCGACGGCGGGTGGGCCGCCGGCTGCCTGCGCGCCGACGACGGCTCGTGCGCGACCTTCCTCGACGACAGCGGGCACGACCAGCCGTCGATCGTCGTGGACGGCGAGGGCACCATCCACGCGTTCGTGTCGATGCACCACGTGCCGTGGCAGTACTTCCGCTCCACCACGCCCGGGGACATCACGTCGCTGGTCGACGCGAGCGCGGACCTGCCCGACCAGGGCGTGCCGATGACGTACCCCGTCACCGCGCGCGGCGCCGACGGCGACGCGTACGTCATGGTGCGCGGCGGCCGCGACGAGGCCACGGTGCGCGACGGGCGCCTGTACCGCTTCGACACCGCGACGGGCACCTGGTCCCGGGTGGCGGTCTTCGCCTCGGGCGTCGGCGCGTCGGTCTACCCGGACGACCTCGAGGTCGGCATGGACGGCCGCCTGCACGTGCTGTGGGAGTGGCACCGCTGGGCCGCGGGCCCGTACCGCCACCTCGGCTCGTACGCGGTCTACGACCCGGCGGACGACTCGTGGCACGACGCCGCGGGGAACGCCCTGAGCACGCCGATCTCCCCGTCCGCGGGCGGGGCCGTCGTCTACCAGCCGTTCGTGGACGGCGAGTCGCTCCAGACGGACGGCCCGACGGTGCAGACCGCCAAGCTGGCCGTGCACGGCGACACCCTCGCGGGCGTCGTCTACCGGTACGCCGGGGCGAAGGCCGACGGCACGCCCGACCGCTTCGACGTGCGCTTCGCCCGCTGGGACGGCGCCGCCTGGCAGCGGGAGACCGTGATCGACGCCGACGACCTCGGCGCCGGGACCGACACCGTGGCCGCCCTCGACGCCACGTCCGCGGCGGGCACGACCCGCGCGTACGCGGTCGTGCAGGGCACGGTCGCCGGCCAGGTGCGCACGCAGGTGGTCCGCGCGGAGCGGGGGCTCGACGGCGGCACCTGGCGGTTCGCCGGGCTCGGGGACGTGCAGGTGGGTCAGCAGCGCCTCGCGGCGCGCACGATCCGCACCGGCCCCGCGTCGGGCACGGACGTGCTGTACGTGAGCGCCGCCGAGTCGGGTCCGACGTCGGGCACGCTGTTCCACGCCCGCGTGCCCCGCACGGGCGGGCCGCTGGTCGGCAGCCCCCTCGCGGACGTCGTCGCGGGGGTCCGCGACGACGACGGCGGCGAGGACGGCGGCGGCGACCCGGGCACCCCGGGACCCACCGGCAACCTCGCGCTCGGCGGCTCCGTCACCGCGTCGTCCGCGCTGCGCGCCGACACGGGCGGGGAGAAGGCCGTGGACGGCCGGCTCACCGACGACAGCCGCTGGATCTCGGCCGCTGACGACGCGACCCCCACCCTCACCGTCGCCTGGGACGACGCCGCCCCGGTGGCGTCGGTCCGGGTGCACAGCGGCTACCGCGCCGCCGTCGACCCGGCCTCGGCCGTGCTGCGCGACTTCTCCGTCGAGCTGCACACCGCGGACGGCTGGGTGGAGGTGGGCGCGGTCACGGGAAGCACGGCAGGGATCGTCACCCTCCCGGTCACCGGTGTCACGGCCGACCAGGTCCGCCTGGTCGCCACCGACCCGTCGGCGTCCGAGACGGACGTGGCCCGGGTCTTCGAGATCGAGGTGCTGGCCGCCGGCTGACGCCCGCGACCGGCGCCGCACACCCGCCCCCGCACCACCCGAAACACCCTGTTCGACCAGCACAACCATCGGATCGAGGACTGAGAGATCATGCGTACGCAGACCGTCGAGGCGGACGTCGTCGTCGTCGGAGGGGGGCTCGCCGGCGTCAGCGCGGCGGTCGCCGCCGCGCGGCTGGGCCGCCAGGTGGTGCTGGCGGGCAACCGACCGGTGCTGGGCGGCAACTCCTCCTCCGAGGTGCGGGTGTGGGTGTGCGGCGCCACCGCCCACGGCAACCAGCGCTGGGCCCGCGAGACCGGGATCGTCGGCGAGATGTACGTCGAGAACCAGTACCGCAACCCCGAGGGCAACCCCGTGTACTGGGACGACGTCGTGCTCGACACCGTCCGCCGGGAGAAGAACATCCGGCTCTTCCTCAACACGGACGTGCGCGACGTCGTCGCCACCGGCCCCGAGGACGCCCGCCGCATCGAGTCCGTGACGGGCTGGACGATGGGCTCGGAGATCCTCACGACGTTCACCGCCCCGGTCTTCCTCGACTGCACGGGCGACGGGCTCGTCGGCGCCCTGGCGGGCGCGCGCTACCGGCTCGGGAAGGAGTCGCAGGCCGAGTTCGGCGAGGAGTGGGCGCCGCCGGAGCCGGTGCGCGAGTTCCTCGGCTCCACGCTGCTCTTCTACACCAAGGACCTCGGCCACCCGGTGAAGTACGTCGCGCCGGAGACCGCGATCGACATCACGTCCACGCCCATCCCCATGAACCGCGTCATCCGCAGCGGTGACTCGGGCGCCCACTACTGGTGGATCGAGTGGGGCGGCGAGATGGACATCGTCGACGACAACGAGCGCATCCGCGACGAGCTGCGCGGCGTCATCCTCGGCATCTGGGACTACATCAAGAACTCCGGCAAGTTCGACGCCGACAACCTCACCCTCGAGTGGATCGGCAACGTGCCCGGCAAGCGCGAGTACCGCCGGTTCGTCGGCGACTACACGCTGCACCAGGGCGACGTGATCGACCAGACGGTGTTCGACGACGGCGTCGCGTTCGGCGGCTGGTCCATCGACCTGCACCCCGCCCAGGGCATGTACGCCGAGGGCGCGGGCGCGCTGCAGCGGTTCTCCGAGGGCGTCTTCGAGATCCCCTACCGCTCCCTGTACTCGGTGAACGTGGAGAACATGCTGTTCGCCGGCCGCGACGTCTCCGCCACGCACATCGCCTTCGGCGCCGCGCGCGTCATGGCCACCTGCGGGGCGATGGGCCAGGCGGCCGGCACCGCGGCGGCGCTGTGCGTGGAGCACGGCACCACCCCGCGCGGCATCTACACCGACCACCTCGACGAGCTGCGCCAGACGCTGCTGCGCTGGGACGCGCCCGCCGTCGGCATCGCGAACACCGACCCGCACGACCTCGCCCGCCGGGCCACCGTCACCGCCTCCAGCACGACGACGCGGATCGCCGCGCCCGTCGTCGAGCCGGCCGACGGCGACCCCTACGACGCGTACGACGTCTACGACCTCGACGTCGACCTCGGCATCGTGCTCCCCGTGGACCCGCGCCTCGACACGGTCGAGCTGCTCGTCTCCGCCCGCCGCGACACCACGCTGTCGGTCGAGGTGTTCTCCACCGGCAAGCCGCAGAACGTGGTGCCCGCGCACCTCGAGACCAAGACCGACGTCGTCGTGCCCGCCGGCGACGAGCGCTGGGTCACCGCGCACGTGCCGTTCGCGCCCGAGGTCCCGCAGAACGCCGTCGTCGTGCTGCGCGCCAACCCGGACGTAGCGGTCCGCCTCACGTCCCCGCTGCCGGCGGGGGTGCTCACGCTGGTGCACCGGGTCGACAACGACGACCAGAACGTGCAGATCAGCTCCGAGGAGCTGCTGGTGCAGTGGCCCACCAAGCCGCTGCGCGGCCGGTCCGTCGTGTTCCGCGCCGGCCCCGACACCCGCGCCCTCGCGCCCGAGCGCGCCACGAGCGGGTACCACCGCAACCACGGCGGCCCGCACCTGTGGGCGTCGTCGCCGATGGTGCCCGGCCGCGACGAGTGGTTGCGCCTCGACTGGGACGAGCCGGTGACGGCGCGCGAGGTGCGGGTCGTGCTCGACGACGACCTCGACGTCGAGCTCAACACCCTGCACCACCACCGTACGCCCGACGAGATCATGCCGACGCTCGTCAAGGACTACCGCCTCGAGGTGTTGCCCGCCGGCACCCCCGACGAGGGCGGCTGGGTGACCGTCGCCGACGAGACCGACAACCGGTGGCGGCTGCGCACCCACCCGCTGCCCGCCGACGTCGGCCCGCTGCGCGCCGTCCGCCTCGTCGTCGGCGCCACGAACGGCGCAGCGCAGGCCCGCGTGGTCGCGCTGCGCGTGCAGGAGTGACGGTGGCGCACGCAGGGCTCGCCCGCCCGGTGCGCGGCAGCGCGACCACGCAGGCCCGGGCTACGCTGACCGCCGTGCACAGGAAGGAGCGCACCGGCATCGTGGCGCTCGCCGTGCCGGACCTCGAGGAGCCGTACTTCGCCGAGCTCACGGCGCTGCTGGTGCGGCGCGCCGACGAGCGCGGGCTGTCGATCCTCATCCAGCAGACCGCGGGCGACCACGAGCGCGAGGTGGACGTCGCCAACGGCATCGGGCTGCCCCCGACCGACGGGCTCATCCACATCCCGCGCGCGCTGTCCGTGGCGGACCTGACGCGGCGCACCTCCCCCGGGCCGCTGGTGCTGCTGGGCGAGCACATCCTCGTCAGCCCGTTCACGCACGTGACGATCGACAACCGGGCCGCGTCGTACGCCGCGACCGAGCACCTGGCGTCCGTCGGCTGCCGGCGGGTCGCGTTCGTCGGCCCCCGCGACGCCCGTCCGTCGGACGCCGCGGACCGCCGGTACGCCGGCTACCGCGAGGCCGTGGCCGCGCTCGGGATCGTCGACGACCCGGACCTCGTGGCCCAGGTCGAGGCGTTCACCCCCGCCGAGGGGCAGCGGGCCGTGCGCGGCCTGCTGGAGCGCGGCGTCGAGCTCGACGGCATCGTCTGCTCCAACGACTCGGTCGCCTTCGGCGCCCTGCCCGCCCTGCACGAGGCCGGGCGGCGCATCCCCGAGGACGTCGCCGTCGTCGGCATCGACGACGTGCGCGGCGCGCGGTTCACGACGCCGTCGCTCACCTCCGTCTCGCCCGACAAGGAGGCGCTGGTCGAGCGCGCCCTCGGGGAGCTGGAGCGGCAGATCGCCACGCCGCCCGGCGCGAACCTGCCGGTGCAGCACGTGGTGGTGCCGGCGCGCGTCGTGCAGCGCGCGAGCACCACCCGCTGAGCCCGGTGGCGCGATCGGCGGTGCGGTCGGCAGTGCCGTCAGGCAGGGTCGGCGGGGACCACCCAGAGCTCGCCCACGTGCGCCTCGATCAGCTCGCGGGCGTCGGCGTCCAGGCCGTCGTCGGTGACGAGGCGCTCCACCTCGTGCAGGTCGACGATCGTCGTGAGGCCGACGACGCCCCACTTCGTGTGGTCGGCGAGCACGACGGCGTCCTGGCCGGCGGCCAGGAGCGCGCGGTCGGTCTCCGCCTCCAGCAGGTTGGGCGTGGTGAGGCCCGCGTGCAGGTCCACCCCGTGCACGCCGAGGAACGCGACGTCGAGGTGCAGGTGCTCCAGCGAGCGCACGGCGACCGGCCCCACCAGCGCGTCGGACGGCGTGCGCACCCCGCCGGTGAGCACCACGGACTGGGTGTACGGCTCGTCGGCGCGGTCGGGGCGGCGGAACACCTCCGCGACGGGCAGCGAGTTGGTGACGACGGTGAGGTCCGGGACGGCGCGCAGCTCCTGCGCGAGGACCCACGTCGTCGTGCCGCCCGAGAGGCCCACCGCCATGCCGGGCTCCACCAGCTGCGCCGCCCGGCGCGCGATGGCCTGCTTGGCCGCGACCTGCTGCTGCACCCGCGACGCGAAGCCGCGCTCCTGCGTCCCGCCCGCGTCGCCGCGGGTCGTGGCGCCGCCGCGCACCCGGTCCAGCTCCCCCGCGTCCGCGAGCGCCTCGATGTCCCGGCGCACCGTCATCGCGCTGACGCCCAGCTCCTCGGCCAGCTCGGTGACGCTCGCGGCGCCCCGACGGCGCACCTCGGCCACGATCCGTGACCTGCGTTCTGCGACGAGCACCCGCTCCCCTTTCGACCCGCGGCACAGTCTGTCACGCGACGTCGTGACCGACGCCGCCTCGTTCTGGCTCTGCCCCGTCCCGCCCTGGAGATCTCCGTGACGCTGCCCGCCCCCTACGACGCCTGGTTCCCCGACAGCCCCATCGATGGCACGTACGGGTACGACCGGGACGGCCTGCTGGCCGTGCCGGCCTCCGCGGAGCCGGAGGGCTTCGCCGACCTGTGGCGGTCCTGGCACGACGACGCGCGGGGCGTGCCGGCGGACGTCGTGGCCGAGCCGGTGGGCCGGCAGGGGGCGCACGAGGTGTCGGTCGTGACGTTCACCGCCGCCGGCGGCCTGCGGCTGCGCGCCTGGCTGGCGCTGCCTGTGGACGTCGAGGTGCGGGTCGGGATCGTGCACGGGCACGGCTACGGCGGCCGCGACGCGCCGTCGTTCGAGCGGGTGCCGCACGACGCCGCCGTCATCTTCCCCGTCGCCCGGGGGCTCGGTGTCCTGAACGCGGGTGTCGGCGCCCCGGACGTCTCGACGGCGCACGTGCTGGCGGGCATCGAGGACGTCGAGACGTACGTGCTGGGCCGGTGCGCCGTCGACCTGTGGCACGCGGCCACCGCGCTGCAGGAGGCGCTGACCGACGTCCCGGGCATCCCCGCCGACCTGCCCCTGTACTACGTGGGCAGCAGCTTCGGCGGCGGGGTCGGCGCCCTGGCCGTGCCATGGGACGACCGGTTCGTGGGCGCCACGCTGGAGGTGCCGAGCTTCGGCCAGTACGACGAGCGCCTCGCCGTGCCCTGCACGGGCAGCGGCGAGGCGCAGCGCGGGTACGTGGCGCGGCACCCGGAGGCCCGTGCGGTGCTCGCGCTCACCGACGCGTCCGTGGCGGCGACCTACCTGCGCGTCCCGACGCGCGTCGAGTGCGCCCTGTGGGACGCGCACGTGCCCCCGCCGGGGCAGTTCGGCGTCGCCGCCGGGGTCCGGGTCGCCGGCCTGTCCGGCACCGGGGCCGAGCTGGAGCTGGCGGTGCACTCCGCCGGGCACGCGGAGTACCCCGGCCAGGCGCGCGAGCTGGCGGCGGCGTTCGCGGCAACGCGCGCGCACGTCGCGCACGCCGTGGTCCGCGCGACGCGGTAGTGCCTCCCGTCCTCCGGTCGTGCACGGCGGGCACTACCGGAGGACGGGAGGCACTACCTCGGGGAGTGGGCTCAGTTCCAGTCGTCGATCTTCACGTCGCGGGGCGACGGCGCGGCGTCGCCGCCCTCGACCAGGGCCTTGAGGCTCTGCAGGAACACGGCCCACTTGGTGCTGCAGTGGTGCATGAACTCGACGGGCTCGCGCCAGCCGCGGTGTGCGAACAGCACGATCGTCCAGTCGCCGTCCTGGCGCAGGTCCCACTCGACCGTCGTGCCGACCCACTCCGCGGGGCCGTCGACCACCCGCCACACCACGCGCTGGAGCGGCACGGCCTCCACGACCTCCATGTCGAAGCCGGGATCGTCGTGGCCGGCGCCGGGGAACCGGAACTCGACCTTCCCGCCGAGGCCGGCGTCCCCCGTCGTCCTCTCGGTCCACCAGCCGGCGAGGCCGTCGACCGTGGTCAGCGCCTCGTACATCGCCTCGGGCGTCGGGGTCCTGGCCCCGATCCGGTGCAGGATGTCCACCATCGCGATCAGCTCCTTCTCGTGTCGGTCTTCCGGGTGCTCTCGATCGCCTCGGCGATCGCCTTGATGCGGTGCAGCCGGCGGTCCCACGCCCGGCCGACGGTCGCGAGCTGGTCCGCCGCCCGCTCGAGCTGGGCGGCGTCCACCCGGCACTGCTTCTCCCGGCCCACCGCCGTCGAGCGGACGAGGCCGGCCCGGTCGAGCACGTCGAGGTGCTTGGCCACGGCCTGCCGGGTCACCGGCAGCTGCCGACTCAGCGACGAGGCGGTGCCGCCGCCGTCGGCGAGCAGGAGGTCGAGGATGCGGCGGCGGGTCGGGTCGCCGATGGCGGACCAGAGCACGTCGTCGACACCCGTTGCCTCGGTCATGACCGGACCTCCAGCGACCCGGCGTAGGTCACCAGCCGCGGCAGGTAGAAGGCCCAGCCGTCCACGTGCTCGGAGTAGCGCTGCTCCAGGACCGCGACCTCCCAGCCCTGCTCGCGGAAGCCCGTCTCGGTCATCCGCAGCAGCGTGCCGTCGCCGGACGGGACGAGGTCGAACGTCACGAGCAGCGAGTTCCCCGCCCGCGCCTCCTCGCCGGCCGGGTGCGTCCAGCGGAACGAGAACGTGCGCGGCGGCAGCGACTCGACCACGGTGAACGACTCGACGGTCCGGTCCGGGCCCGCGCCGAACGTGATCGACCCCGCCGCGCCGGGCTCCGGGTCGAAGTCCGCGTCGTCGGGCCACCACTGCCGCACGTGCTCGGGGCGGCTCACCACCTCGAAGACGACCTCCGGCGACGCCTCCACGTACAGCTCGCGCTCGATGCTTCCCAGCTCGCTCGTCGACCCCATGACCCCTCCTGCAACTTTCGGTTGCACATCACGGTAGTCCTGAGTCGCGAGAAGCGCAACCGTTTGTTGCGTAGCGCCTAGGTGGCCTGAACCGTGCCGATGCCCAGCGTGGTGGCGCGGGGGTACAGGCCGGTGCGGAGGTTGGCCTCGCGCAACGGGCCGGTCAGCTGCGCGAGGCGGCCGGCCTTCTGCGGCCCCAGCGCCAGCCAGGGCGCGGCGGCGAGGTCGTCGGTGGTCCGCTCGACGGCGTCGCGCAGCTCGCGGCCCGCCGCCGTCGCCTCGCCGGCGCCGTCGACCAGCCCGCGGGCTGCCAGGCGGTCCCGCGCGGCGAGCCACTCGTCGTCGGTCCAGCCCCGGCCGGCGAACGCCTCGACGGGCGCGGCGCCGATCGCGGCGAACGAGACCAGCGCCTCGACGGGGTCGAGCCCCGCCGTCAGCAGGGCCGCGACGTGCCCGTCGCCGCGGTGCTCGCGCAGGATGCCGATCGCATGCCAGAGCGCCAGGTGCGGCTCGTCCGGCCAGGGCAGGTCGGCGTTCGCCGCGGCGAGCGGCCGACCCGCCGTCGCGACGGATCCCGCGGCCTCGCGCGCCAGGGCGGCGGCCTCGGCCAGGTCGCCGCCCCCGTCGACGACCCGGTCGCCCAGGACGGCGCGGTACATCGCGTCGACCCCGCGCAGGCGCGCCTCGAGGATCCGCTCCGGCTCAGCGACCCGCCACGCGGCGGGCACGTGCTCCGCCGTCGTGCGGGGGCTGAAGCTGTAGAACGCCGCGCCGACCTGCTGCGCCCCCGCCGCGCCCAGCGGTGCGGCCCGCCACGCGAAGTAGCTCGGCCAGCGCGAGTCGACGGCGAAACCCAGGCCCGCGGCCTCGGCGAACACCTCGGGCGCGTACCAGAACAGCGCGTGCACGGGCTCCAGCGCGTGCCACATCTGACGTGCGAGACCGCGAGCCTGCGACATGCGTCGAGACTAGCGGCGACGGGTCGCCAGGAACTCCCCGATGCGGCCGATGGCCTCGGTGAGGACCTCCTCGTCGGGCAGCGTGACGAGGCGGAAGTGGTCGGGCTCGAACCAGTTGAACCCCGTGCCGTGGGTGACCAGGATCTTCTTGGCCCGCAGCAGGTCGATGACGAACTGCTGGTCGTCGTCGATCGCGTACATCTCCGGGTCGAGGCGCGGGAAGCAGTACAGCGCGCCGCGCGGGCGCACCGACGTCACGCCCGGGAGCTCGTTGAGGAGCTTGTCGGCCAGCATCGCCTGGTCGTAGTAGCGGCCGCCGGGCACGATCAGCTCGTTGATCGACTGGTACCCGCCCAGCGCCGTCTGGATCGCGTGCTGCGCGGGGACGTTGGCGCACATGCGCATGTTGGCGAGCAGGGTGAGGCCCTCGAGGAACTCGGTGGCGTTCTCCTTGGGGCCCGAGATCATGACCCAGCCGGCGCGGTAGCCGCACACGCGGTACGCCTTCGACAGGCCGCTGAACGTCAGGCACAGGACGTCGTCGCCCGCGGCCGCCGCGGCGTGGTGGTGCGTGGCGCCGTCGAACAGGATCTTCTCGTAGATCTCGTCCGTGAGGATCACGAGGTCGTGGCGGCGCGCGATGTCCACGAGCGCCTCGACCATCTCCTTGGAGTACACGGCGCCGGTGGGGTTGTTCGGGTTGATGATCACCATGGCGTGCGTGTTCTCGGTGATCTTCGACTCGATGTCCTCGAGGTCCGGCATCCAGCCGTTCTCCTCGTCGCACCGGTAGTGCACGGCCGTGCCGCCGCACAGCGTCACCGCGCCCGTCCACAGGGGGTAGTCGGGCGCGGGGACGAGGATCTCGTTCCCCTCGTCGACGAACGCCTGCAGCACCATCGAGATGAGCTCGGAGACGCCGTTGCCGATGAACACGTCGTCCACCGTCGTGTCCCGCAGGCCGCGCGACTGGTAGTACTGCGCCACCGCCGTCCGCGCCTCGTAGATGCCGCGCGAGTCGCTGTACCCCTGCGCCTCCGGCAGGTGGTGGACCATGTCCGCCAGGATCGCCGCCGGTGCCTCGAAGCCGAACGGCGCCGTGTTGCCGATGTTCAGCTTGAGGATGCGATGGCCCTCGGCCTCGAGGCGCTGGGCCTCTTCGAGGATGGGACCGCGGACGTCGTAGCGGACGTTGAGAAGCTTGCGGCTCTGTCGGATGGTGCGCACGGGTCCATCATCCCCCCGCCTCCCGGGTGCCCGACACGGCCATTCCACGACGAGCGGCCCCGGCGTCGTCCCGCGTGGTGGTGGCGGGCGCGGCCCCCACCAGCGCGTCGAGGCGCTCCAGCCGCTGCCGGGTGGCGTCGTCGGCGGGGGTCATGAGGATGATGCGGTCGCCGCGCGCGCGGTCGATCCACAGGCTCTGGAAGTGCACCTCCAGCGTGCCGACGCGCGGCGAGCGGTAGCGGCGCAGCTGGGTGCCGTCGCCGGCCACGTCGTACGACTCCCAGTGCCGGACGAAGTCCGGCGACTCCGCGCGCAGCCTCCCCAGCAGCGCGGCCCAGCGCGGGTCCTCGCGATGCTCGGGCTCCCGCGCCCGCAGCCGGGCGGCGATGTTGTGCAGCACCGTCTCCTCGGCCTCGCCGAGCGCCCCGCGCCACCGCGGCTCGGTGAACATCAGCCACGCGCAGTTGCGCTCCTCGGGCGGGTGGGCGTCGAGGTCGTCGAACAGGTACCGGTACGCCCGGTTCGCGGCGAGCAGGTCGTAGCTGTCCGTCTGGATCGCGGCCGGGTAGGGCAGCAGCTGCTCCAGCACGGCCAGCTGCTCCGGGTGCACCTGGGGCGGCGGCCCGGGCGCGACGGCGGGCTCCCGCCCGGCCAGGGCCAGGAGGTGGCGGCGCTCGGCGGCGTCGAGCCGCAGCACCCGGGCGACGGCGTCGAGCACCTGGTCCGACACGTTCCGCGCCCGGCCCTGCTCCAGCCACGTGTACCAGGTGACCCCCACGCCGGCGAGCTGCGCCACCTCCTCGCGGCGCAGCCCCGGCGTGCGGCGCCGGCCGCTCACGGGCAGCCCCACGTCGCCCGGCCCGATCCGCCCGCGGCGCTCGCGCAGGAACTCCCCGAGGGCGGCACGGTCGGGCGACGTGGCGGTCATGACGACCAGTGTCGCCCGGCCCGTGCCGCCGATCCAGCCTCGAACCAGGTGGTGCCGGTACCACGATCAGCAGGCTCCTGGTACCAGGATGAGCGGGGGCGCACCGTCGTCGTCATGACCACGACCAGCGCACCCGCCGCGCAGCCCGCCGTCACCACGGCCCCTGCGGCGACGGCGCCCCGCACCACCGCACCCCGCACCACCGCACCCCGCGCCCTCACCGGGATCGGCCTCGCCGTCCTCCTCGTCGCCTACCTGCCGGTCAACATGACGTTCGGGTCGGTCAACCTGCTCGCCCCGGCGATCACGGCCGACCTCGGCGCCGCGACGTCGGGCGGGCAGCTCGTCCTGTCCGCGTACACGACGACGTTCGCCGCGACGCTCGTCGTCGCCGGACGCCTCGGGGACCGGTACGGCCGGCGGCGGCTGCTCGCCGTCGGGCTGGTGGCGTTCGCGGTGCTGTCCGCGGCGGCGGCCTTCGCGCCCGGTCTGGCGACGCTGGTGGCGCTGCGCGCCGGACTCGGCGTCGCCGCGGGCCTCTTCACCCCGCAGGTGCTCTCGACGATCCAGGCCGCGGCGCCCGACCGGCTGCGCGCGCTGGGCGTCACCCTCTTCACCGCCGTGAGCGGCGTCGCGACGATCGCCGGGCAGGTGCTCGCCGGGGCCGTCGCCGGGATGGCGGGCCCGCACCTGGGCTGGCGCGCGGTGCAGGTCGCCACGGGCGCCATCGCGGCGGCGGCGCTGCTCGCGCTGCGGACCGTGCCGGAGTCCCGGTCGACGGCGCCGCTCGCCCTCGACCTGCGCGGCGCGGCCCTCCTGGCCGCGGGCCTCCTGCTGCTCGTCGTGCCGCTGACGCTCGGCGCGTCGGCCGGGTGGCCGCCGGTGCTGCTCGGGATGCTCGCCGCGGCGGGCGCCGTACTCGCCCTGTTCGCCCGGTCGCAGCGCGCGGCCGAGCGGCGGGGCGAGCTGCCCGTCGTGCCGCCGTCCGTGCTGCGCACCCCTGCCGTGCGGCACGGCCTCGTCATGACGCTGCTGTTCTTCACCGGCTACGGCGCGTTCCTGTACGAGGTGTCGGCGCTCGCGCAGGGCGCGCTCGGCGCCGACGCGCAGGGCACGGTCGTGCTGCTCCTCGGCTTCGGCGGCGCGTTCATCGCCACGGCCCTCGCGCTGCCCGCGATCGAGCGGCGCACCGGGCGGTGGACGATGACGGGCGCCGCGCTGGCGCAGGCAGCGGTGCTGCTCGCCCTCGGGCTCGTGGTGGGCAGCGGGCACGGCGACCGGGCTGCGGCCCTGCAGCCGCTGCTCATGGCCCTCGGCGCGGCGCAGGCCCTCATGTACGGGCCGGTGCTGCGGACCGTCCTGTCGCGGACGCCCACCTGGGCCGCGGGCGTCGCGGGCGGGCTGTTCACCACGCTCCAGCAGCTCGGTCTCGGGCTCGGCGTGGCCGTGCTCGGCGGGCTGTTCCAGGCCGTCGCCGCGCACTCCCCCGGCGGCGCGGCGGCAGGGCTGCCCGGCGGCTTCGCGGTGGCCGTCGTCGTGCAGGCCGGGCTGGCGCTCGTCTTCGCCGCGTTGGCCACGCGCATCGCGCGGGCCCGCTGACGGCGGGCCCGCGCGAGACGTCCGCACGGCGCCGCCCCGCGACGGGGAGTCGGGGAGGCGCCGTGCTCGTGGGGGCCAGGGGCTGCCCCCACGACGAGGGTGCGACGGCGACCTCAGGATCGGCCCAGGATCCGCCGGGTGGTTGCTCAAGATCACCGTGCTTTCGGCTCGCAGGTTGCCGTCCGGGGATCGGGTGGGCGACGGTGGGAGTCCGGTCCGTCGCCCCGTTCGGAGGTCGTCATGAAGGTCGTCGTCATCGGCGCGCTCGGCAAGGTCGCGCGCCAGCTGGTCCCGCTGCTGGCGGACGGCGGCACGGGCCCGGTGGTCGACGTCGTCGGGGTGGTCCGCAAGCCCGAGCAGGTCGACCGCGTCGCCGACCTCGGCGCGGAGCCCGCGCTCCTGGACGTCGAGCACGCGACCACCGAGGAGATCGCCGCCGTCCTGGCCGGCGCGGACGCCGTCGTCTGGTCCGCCGGGGCGGGCGGCGGCAACCCGGAGCGCACCTACGCCGTCGACCGCGACGCCGCGATCCGGTCCATGGACGCCGCCGCGAGCGCCGGCGTGCGGCGGTACGTGATGGTGTCGTGGATCGGTTCGACGCCGGAGCACGGCGTCCCCGAGAGCGCGGGCTTCTTCGCCTACGCCGACGCCAAGCTGGCCGCCGACGACCACCTGCGCACCACCGACCTCGACTGGACGATCCTCGGCCCCGGCACCCTGATCGACGAGCCGCCCACCGGGCGCGTCACGCTGTTCCCGGAGACCGGCCCCGTGCCGCGCGGCACCGACACGAGCGTGCCGCGCGCCGACGTCGCGCAGGTCGTCGCGCGGACGCTGCGCGAGCCCGCGACCATCGGCCGGTTCGTGCGCTTCTCCGCGGGGGACACGCCGATCCCCGCCGCGCTGCGAAACCTGGACTAGGCCGCGAGCCTTAATCAAGGTTTCGGCGAAACCTTGATTAAGATGGCCTCATGGTCAAGGTTCCCGCGTTCGAGTACGCCGACGACTACTGGGTCGCCGACGCGGACGGGATGACGAGCCGGTCCGCGCGGGCCGCCGCGTCCGGCCCCCATCGTTCGGTCGTCCCGCCCACGATCGCCAGCTGGGTCCCGGACATCCCTGCCGACCTGTCCGCAGACGTCGAAGAGGCTTCTGCGGCGCTCGGCCGGTTCGACGAGCACGCCGCCAAGATCCTCGGAACCACCAGCCCGACCCTCGGCCCCATGAGCTCCATCCTCCTGCGCACCGAGTCCGCGTCGTCGTCGCAGATCGAGGACCTCACCGTCGGCCCCCGGCAGCTGGCTCTTGCCGAGATCGAGCAGTCCACGTCCACGAACGCCCGCACCGTGGTCGCGAACGTCCGCGCCATGGAGGCGGCGCTCGCGCTCGCCGACCGGCTCGACACCGACGCCATCCTGGACATGCACCGCGCGCTCCTGTCGGGCCAGCGCGGCTGGGAGGACCACGCCGGCCGCTGGCGCGACCAGCTCGTGTGGATCGGGACGAGCACGATCAGCCCTCGGGGCGCGTCCCACGTCGCGCCTCAGGCACCGCTCGTCGCCCCGGCGATGGACGATCTGGTCGGATTCGTCCGGCGCGACGACCTGCCCGTCCTGTTCCAGGCGGCAGTGGCGCACGCTCACTTCGAGGTCATCCACCCGTTCGTGGACGGGAACGGGCGCACGGGCCGCGCGATGATCCACTCCATCCTCCGCGCCAAGGGGATCGTCACGGCCACCACCGCGCCCGTGTCGGCGGGGCTGCTCACGCAGACCGAGGGGTACTTCGCGGCCTTGTCCGCCTACCGCGACGGCGACGCACGCCCGATCGTCGAACGCGTCGCCGCCGCGGCACGCTTCGCCGCCTCGTCGGGGTCCCAGCTCGTCGACGACCTTTCGTCACAGGTCGACGCTGCTCGCGCCCAGCTCGGCGGACTTCGGCGGCAGGCCGCGGCGTGGCGTGTCGTGCCACACCTGGTCTCGCACCCCGTCGTGAACGCCCCGTTCCTCGCCAAGCACCTGGGGATGGTCGGCCAGACCGCCCAGAACGCCCTCTCCCAGCTCACCGAGGCCGGCGTGCTGACCGAGCGGACCGGAATGCGCCGCAACCGCGTCTGGGAGCATTCCGGCATCCTCACCGTCCTCGACCAGTACGCCCAGAGCCTGCTCAGGCGGTGAGCGCCGCCCGGCGCCGTGCGCTGACGGCGCCGTGCGGGCGCGCGCCGGGCTCGTCACGCTCGGCGGTGGCCACGACGTCGAAGCCCGCGCGGTCGAGGCGCGCCGCCAGCTCCTCGGGCGGCCAGAACCACGCCGTCGTGACCTTGTGGTCGAACGGCTCCACGCGCGGGCCGCGGAAGTAGCCGACCAGCAGCCCACCCCCGGGGGCGACGGCGCGGGCGAACTCCGCCAGCACGTCGTCCACAGCCGCGCCGTCCGTGGTATCGGGCGGGGTGTGGATGACGGAGTACCAGGCGAGCAGCCCGCCGAGGCCGCCGTCGGGCACGCCGAGGTCGTCCAGCGCGGCGCGACGGAAGGTGACGCCGGGGTACTCCGCGCGGGCGCGCTCCAGGAACGGCTCGGCGAGGTCCACGCCCTCGGCGTCCAACCCCAGCCGTGCGAGGAAGTCCGTCCACTGCCCGGGCCCGCACCCGGCGTCGAGCACGCGGCCCGTCAGCCCGGCAGCCCACCGCGCCACGAGGTCGCGGTCGTCCTCGTGCACCGACGCCATCGACCCGAAAAGGTCCGTGTACTCCTGCGCGCGTGCCGCGTACGCGGCGCTGGCCTCACCCGTCATGCGGCCACCCTAGGGACGGGGTGGGACGGGGCCCGCGACCGTGCGCAGCGCGCGCCGGGCGTGCGCACGGGCCGCGGCGGGCGACGGCGCGGGCTCGAGGCCGAGCAGCCGGCGGCGGTGCGGCTCGCCGAGCAGCAGCGTGTACAGCTCCTCGGCGCGCACGGGCACGTCCCCGAGACCGGGGTGCTCGGCGGCCAGGAGCTCCGCGAGGACCTCGACGGTGCGGGCGGGGCCGTTCGCGTAGAAGTCCGCGGCGAGCCGCGGCAGCTGGCGCGCCTCCGCGACGACGAGGCGGTGCAGCGTCACGGCGTCGTCGCCGTGCAGGGTCCGCACGACGCGCGTGGCGACCTCCTCCAGGTCGTCCCCCGCGTGCAGGCCCTCCTGCTCGTGCCGGTGCAGCCGCTCGACGGCGGCGAGGAAGAGCCCCTCCTTGTCCGTGAAGCGGGCGTAGATCGTGCGCTTGGTGACGCCCGCGGCGGCGGCGACGCCCTCGATCGTCGTGCCGGCGAACCCGTGCTCCGCGAGCTGCACCGTGGCCGCGTCGAGGATCGCCTCCCGGCGCGCCTCGGCCTCGTCGCGGCGGGGGCGCCCGCGGCGGGCGGGGGTCCGAGGGGTCTCCGTGTCCATGCTCTAATGATACGGCACCGTTTCATTACTGACGTCATCACACGGGCTGCACCACACGAGGAGGACCGATGGCTGGACGACGACTGCTGCACGTGGCCTTCAGCGACGACTGGGAGGCGTGCGCGCGGTTCGGGGAGTACGACGTCGCCACGCGGCGCACGCTGTTCGACGACGCGGGCCACATCCACGCGACGACGGCGGGCGGCCTGCCCGCCGTGCTGCACGACGTCTACGGCGACGCCACCGAGGCGCTGGTGCTCGCCGTGATCGACGAGGACGCCCTCGCCGCCCAGGGCATCCCGGTGACCTGGGCGCCCGCAGCCGGCGGGCCCGCGCCCCGCATCGGCGCCCTGCTGCCGATGGACCGCGAGACGGTGGTCGCCCTCCTGGAGGTCGGGCGCGGCCCCGACGGGTGGGTCGTCCCCGACCTCTCCGGCCTCGACGTCCGCGAGACGGCACCCGAAGCCACGCTCTGGACGTCGCTCGGGGCCGGCCTGGAGGTCAGCCCCGCGGTCAGCCCAGCAGGGTCGTGACGCGGCGGCGCACGCCCGCGGCGTCCAGTCCGTGCGCCGCGGCGTGGTCGCGCGGCGTGCCGTACCGGCGCAGCTCGGCCTCGCCGGGGACACCCACGTGCAGCACGCGGCTGGGCCGGTCGGCCAGCGCGGCCGCCACGGCCGCGGCGCTCGTCCCTTCCAGGTACGGCTCGACGACGGCGAGCGACGGCGCGGCCCCCGGGCCCGCAGGCAGCAGCGCGCGCAGCCCGTCGGCGTCAAGCGGGTGCGGGGTGGCGGTCCACGCGACACGCACGGGCAGGTCGGCGACGGCCTCGAGCACGGTGTCGAGCATCGGGCCGACGGCGAGGACGAGCGGCGCGGACGTGCCGCCCCTGCCGTCGACGGCGTCCCGCACCAGGTGCAGCCGCCCGTCGACGGGTCCCGGGCGGGCGTTGCGCTGCCCCGACAGGCGCACGTAGACGCGCCCGGTGCCCGCCGCCTCGCGGTGCAGGATCTGGGCGACCTCGTCGGCGTGGCCCGGCACGTGCACCGTCCAGCCGGGCAGCGCGGAGATCAGCGCCACGTCGGCGGGGGCCTGGTGGGTTCGGCCGCCCGCGGACACGTCGTACGACGCGCCCGCGCTGACCAGCACGGCACCCACGTCCTGGTGGCCGAGGTCGAGCTTGACCTGCTCGTACGGCCGCTCCACCAGGAACGACGCGAACGTGTGCACGATCGGCCGCCGCCCCGCCAGCGCGAGGCCGCCCGCCACGCCGATCAGCGCCTGCTCGCGGATGCCGACGTCGATGACGCGGCTGGGGTGGCGCTCGATCACGCGGCCCAGGTAGCCCGACCCGATGACGGCCAGGACGACGTCGACGTCCGGGTGCGCGTCGAGCAGGGGGCCGAGCTCCTCGTAGAACCGGGTGCGCAGGTCGAGCGCGGGCGCGGTGGCCGGGGCGGTCATGCCGACTCCTCGTTCGTGGGGGTGCCGGTCGGGTGGCCGGTGGTGTCGACGACCACGACCGTCGGCCGGTCGGGCTCGGTGCGCCGCAGCGCGGCGGTCAGGCGGGGCTGGTCGTGGGTGCGCACCTCGGCGGCCGCCCAGCCCTCGAGCGCGAACCGCGGCGCGATGCCGCCGGGCCAGCCGAGGCTGTCGCTGTGGTTGTCGACGACCACGCACGTGAGGTTCCCGAGGCCGAACCGGCCCGCCACCTGGATCGCCTCCGCGTTGCTGCCCTCGTCCAGCTCGGCGTCGCCCACGAGGACGACGACGCGCGCGGGGGTCCGCCCGCGCAGGCCCAGCGCGAGCCCGACGGCGAGCGGCAGGCCGTGCCCGAGCGAGCCGCTGCCGATCTCGATGCCCGGCACCAGCGTGCGGTCGGGGTGATGGCCGAGCGGCGAGTCGAACGACGCCACGTCGTCCAGCCACGCCGCCGGGAAGAATCCCTTCGCGGCCAGGACGGCGTACGTGGACGCCGGGCCGTGGCCCTTCGAGAGCAGGAAGCGGTCGCGGTCGGGGTCGTCGGGGCGGGCCGGGTCGACGCGGAGCACCTGGTCGTACAGCGTCCACACGACGTCGAGCGTGGAGTGCGCGCTCGGGTCGTGCTTCTCGTCGCCCGTGACGCGCGCGACCAGGTCCCGGACGCGCTGCGGGACCGTCGTGGGGGTGGCGGGAGCCGTCGTCGTCATGCCTCGATCGTGTGACCTCAACCATGGTTGAGGTCAAGGCCGCTCGCCGGGTGTGCGACGTCACCCCCGCCGTCCTGCGGAAACGCGGGGTCGGAGGCAGGATCGAGACGGACCAGCCGCCGTCATCAGGAGGTCTCGTCATGGCCCGCACCGTCGCCGAACACCTCGTCGACCAGCTCGTCGCCGCCGGCGTGAAGCGCATCTACGGGATCGTCGGGGACTCCCTGAACCCCGTCGTCGACGCCGTCCGCCGCACCGACGGCATCGACTGGGTGCACGTGCGCCACGAGGAGGCGGCGGCGTTCGCGGCCGCCGCCGACGCCGAGGTGACGGGCGAGCTCGCCGTCTGCGCCGGCTCCTGCGGGCCGGGGAACCTGCACCTCATCAACGGCCTCTACGACGCGAACCGGTCGCGCCTGCCCGTGCTGGCCATCGCGTCGCACATCCCGAGCGCCCAGATCGGCACGCAGTTCTTCCAGGAGACCCACCCGGACCGCATCTTCACCGAGGCGTCCGTGTTCTCGGAGCTGATCTCGTCGCCGGCCCAGCTCCCTCGCGTCACGCGGTCAGCCATCCAGCACGCGCTCGCCGCCCCGGGCGTCGCGGTGCTCACGCTGCCGGGCGACGTCGCGGACGAGCGGGTGCCCGACGACGACGCCCCGATCCTCGTGCCCGGCGCCTGCCCGGCGCGCGTCGTGCCGAACGACGCCGACGTCCAGGCCCTCGCCGACGCGATCAACGCTGCGAAGAAGGTCACGCTGTTCGTCGGCGCCGGGGCGCGAGGGTCGCGCGAGGAGGTGCTCGAGCTCGCCGACCTGGCCGCCGCCCCCGTCGGCCACTCGCTGCGCGGCAAGGAGATCATCCAGTACGAGAACCCCCACGACGTCGGCATGTCCGGCCTGCTGGGCTACGGCTCCTGCCACGAGGCGATGCACTCGGCAGACCTGCTGGTCATGGTCGGCACCGACTTCCCGTACGACTCGTTCCTGCCCGCCGACGTCCGCACCGCGCAGATCGACGTCGACGCCTCCCACCTCGGCCGCCGCACCCGGCTCGACCTGCCCGTGCACGGCGACGTCGGCGAGACGCTGCGGATCCTCAACCCGCTGGTCAAGCGCAAGAAGGACCGCAAGTTCCTGCGCTCCATGGTCGACAAGCACGCCGGGATCATGACCAAGGTGGTCGGCGCGTACACCCGGAACGTGGAGAAGCACACGCCCATCCACCCCGAGTACGCGGCCGTGCAGCTCGACGAGACGGCCGCCGACGACGCCGTGTTCACCGTCGACACCGGCATGAACAACGTGTGGGCGGCCCGGTACCTCACGCCCAACGGGAAGCGGCGCGTCATCGGGTCGTTCATCCACGGGTCGATGGCGAACGCCCTGCCGCACGCCATCGGCGCCGCGTTCGCGGAGCCCGGCCGGCAGGTCGTGGCGCTCGCCGGCGACGGCGGGCTGTCGATGCTGCTGGGCGAGCTCATCACGGTGCGCACCTACGACCTGCCGGTGAAGGTCGTCGTCTTCAACAACGCGACCCTCGGCATGGTGAAGCTCGAGATGCTGGTGGAGGGCTTGCCGTCGTACGGCACCGACTCCCCGCCCGTGGACTACCGGAACATCGGCCTCGCCGTCGGCATCCCGTCCGTCCGCGTCGAGCGGCCCAAGGACCTGCGCCGCGCCCTCAAGGACGGGCTCGACCGCAAGGGCCCCGCGCTCATCGAGGTCGTCACCGACCCGAACGCGCTGTCCATCCCGCCGTCCATCTCGGCGGGGCAGATCCGCGGGTTCGCCACCGCCATGACGAAGCAGATCTTCGGTGGCGGCATGGGAGAGGTCATGTCCATGGCCCGCTCCAACCTGCGCAACCTCCCCCGCTGACCCAGCCTGATTGTTGTGAGCGGGCGTTTGGCCCTGTTTCGGACCGAAACAGGGCCAAACC
>NZ_JBHWYY010000044.1:0-32018 GCF_042728595.1 Isoptericola sp. NPDC060185
GCCGAGGTAGTGGTCCAGTCCACTACCTCGCGGGGATCGGGACCACCTCGGCGGGTCAGCCCAGCAGGTCCAGCACGGCGCGCTCGGCGCCCGAGCGTGTCCGTGCCGGGCCGATCGTCTCGCCGTGCTCCCACAGGTCGAACAGGCGCGGGTCGATGTACGACGCGCGGGCGACGGCGGGCGTGTTGCCGAGCTCGTCGGCCACGTCGCGGACGATCTCGGCGACCACTCGCGCCCGGCCGCGTCGGGACCGGGGCGCCTCGCCGACGTCGGCGAGCGCCCGCGCGGTGAGGACCGTGGCGTGCCAGGTGCGGAAGTCCTTGGGCGTCGCGTCCTCGCCGAGCCGCTCCTTGACGTCGGCCTGCACGTCCGCGCTGGTGACGTCGTGCCAGCCGTCGTCCTCGCGCCATGCGAGCAGGTCGACGCCCCCGCGGCGCCTCTTGAGCGTCGTGACGAGGCCGGCCACGACGGGGTCCGCCACGAGGACGTCGCGCAGCTGCCCGGACTTGGCGGGGTAGCGGAAGTGCACCGTCCCGTCGCGCCGCACGGTGGCGTGCTCCTTGCGGATCGTCGCGAGGCCGTAGCTGCCGTGCCGGGCCGCGTAGACCTCGCCGCCGGCGCGGAAGTACGCGTCGTCGAGCAGCCGGAACGCGAGCGCGAGGACAGTGCGCCGGCCCGCGCCCGGCCGGCGCAGGTCGCGCGTCACGCCCGCCCGGGCGGCGGGCAGGCGACGGCCGACGTCGAGCACGTGGTCGTGCTTGCGCCGGGACCGCCGCTCCTGCCACTGCGCGTGGTAGAGGTACTGGCCGCGCCCGGCGTCGTCCCGGCCGAACGCCTGCAGGTGGCCGTCGGCGTGGCGGCAGATCCACACGTCCGTCCACGCGGGAGGGATCGCCAGGTGCGTGCAGCGGGCCACCTCGGCCTCGTCGTCCAGCGGCGCGCCCCCGACGTCGAGGAACACCCAGCCGTCGCCCTTCGCGCGGCGCGAGTAGCCCGGCGAGGACGCGGAGACGTGGCGCAGTCGCACGCGCACAGTGTGCGGCGCGGCGGCGGTCCCCGCACCGCCGCCGCGGGCGGTGGTGCGGGGACCGAAGGGTCAGGCGGGCGGTGGTCCGTCGAGCGCCGGTCAGCCGGGCAGCCGGACCATGCCCTCCTGCGCGATGCTCGCCACGAGGTGGCCCTCGCGGTCGTAGACGCGCGCCAGGCCGAGGCCGCGCCCGCCCTGTGCGCCCGGCGACTCCTGCACGTACAGCAGCCAGTCGTCGGCGCGGGCGTCGCGGTGGAACCACATCGCGTGGTCGAGGCTCGCCATCGGCACGGTGCCGCCGACGTCGGTCCACGACTTCCCGGCCTGGCGCAGCACGGGCTCCAGCATCACCTGGTCGCAGGCGAACGCGAGCAGCGCGCGGTGCAGCAGCCGGTCGTCGGAGGCGATCGCGTGCCGGGCACGGACCCACACCTGCTGGGTGGGCTTGGGGTCCGGGTCGGGGCCCAGGTACAGCGAGCCGCCCACGTGCCGCAGGTCGAACGCCGACTCGTGCGACCAGAACTTCGCGGCGGGGTGGTCGATGCCGTCGAGCATCTCGATCGCCGACGGGACGTCCTCGGGCGCGGGGACGCCGGCCGGCGCGGGCTCCGCGGCCTCGTAGCCCGGCTGCTCGGTCTGGAACGACACCGTGAGCGACAGGATCGGCTTGTTGTGCTGGATGGCGTGCGAGCGGCGGGCGCTGAACGACCGGCCGTCGCGCAGCCGCTCGACGGCGAAGTCGATCGGGGTGTCCAGCGTGCCCTCGCGCAGGAAGTACGCGTGCAGCGAGTGGGGCAGGCGGTCGTCGTCGACGGTGCGCCCGCAGGCGAGCAGCGCCTGGGCCAGCACCTGGCCGCCGTACACGCGGCGGGCGGGGCCGGGGACGCTGTCGCCGCGCCACAGGTCGTCCTCGCCGCGGGGACCCCAGCCGTCGACCTCGCGCAGGTCGAGCGCGGCCAGGAGCCGGTCCAGGGCGTCGGGGATGGCGCCCGAGGCGGGATCGGTGGTCGTCGTCTCGCTCACGCTCACTCCTCGAAGGTGTTGATCATGGAGTGCGCCGCGCGCTCCAGGTAGTCCCACAGCTGGGACTCGTGGATCGGCGCCAGGTCGAGCGCGTCGACGGCGGTGCGCATGTGCGCGAGCCAGCGGTCGCGGGCTTCCGGGTTGACCTTGAACGGCGCGTGCCGCATGCGCAGCCGCGGGTGGCCGCGCTGCTGGCTGTACGTCGTCGGCCCGCCCCAGTACTGCTCGAGGAACAGCGTGAGCCGCACCTTCGCGGGCCCGAGGTCCTCCTCCGGGTACATGGGACGCAGCACCTCGTCGTCAGCGACGCCCTCGTAGAACACGTCGACGAGGCGCTCGAAGGTGGCGTGCCCGCCGACGGCGTCGTAGAACGTCTCCGGAGGGGTCGCGGGTGAAGTCTGGTCCGTCACCGGGCCATCCTCCCAGACCTGGCGGGGCTGCTTCTCCCGCCCGGGCGCCCGGCGCGTTAGGGTGGTCACGGACCTGCAACGACGCACTCCACGGGAGGCCCCCATGACCATCGCCCCGAACAAGGCTGACGACATCCTCGCGGCGCTCGGCGGCAGCCGGAACGTCGTCGAGCTCGAGCCGTGCATCACCCGGTTGCGGGTCGAGGTGAGCGACCCGGCCCTCGTGGACGAGCCGGGGCTCAAGGCGTCGGGCGCGTTCGGCGTGGTGCGCTCGGGCCGCGTGGTGCAGGTGATCGTGGGGCCGGAGGCCGACGACCTCGCGGCCCAGATGGACCCGCTGCTCGTCTCCTGACCGCGCTCGTCGCCTGACCGGTCCGGCGTGGTCAGGCGTCGGAGGACTTGTCCAGCGCGGGCAGCTCCGACGCCTCCTCCAGCACGGGCAGCACGCCCGCCTCGCGCAGCTGCGCCTGCGCGAGGCGGCGCAGCTCGCGCGAGACCTCCCACTGGTCGCCGGGGCGGGTCTGCGCGTGCAGCGTGAACGTCAGGGTGGCGTCGTTCACGGCGTCGACGCCGCGCACGGACGGGGCCTCGAGCAGCACGGACGACAGCTCCGGGTCGGCCTGGAGGGCGTCCGCGGCCCGGCCGAGAGCGGCGCGCACCACGTCGACGTCCGAGCCCACGGGGACGCGCACCTCGGCCACGGCCCGGGACCACTGCTGCGTCATGTTGCCGGCCCGGAGGATCTCGCCGTTGCGCACGTACCAGAGGGTGCCGTCGAAGGCACGCACCTGCGTGACGCGCAGCTGCACCTCCTCGACGGTCCCGGTGGCTCCCGACCCCAGGTCCACCGTGTCGCCGACCCCGAACTGGTCCTCGACCAGCAGGAACACACCGGAGATGAAGTCCTTCACCAGGCTCTGGGCGCCGAAGCCCAGCGCGATGCCGACGACGCCCGCGGACGCGACCAGGGGGCCGACGTTGACGTCGAACTCCTGCAGCACCATCAGCGCCATGATCGTGCCGACCACGATGTTGGCCGTCGAGCGGAGCACCGACCCGACCGTCCGGGCACGCTGCGCGCGCCGCTGGCTGGCCAGCGGGTTCGCCATCGCGATCGCGTCCTCCACGAACGGCGTGCGCTGCAGGTAGCGTCGCCAGGTCGGCGCGGACTCCGTGGCCGTGGTGCCCGAGCCGGTCGCGATGCGCTCCGTGACGTGCGCGATCACCCGGCGCAGTAGCACCAGCACGACGATGCCGATCGCCAGGATGACGAGGACGTGCAGCGGCCAGTCCGTGAACCACTCCCAGAACTTGGTCCAGCCGTCGGCCGCGGCCTTCATCCCCTCGTCGACGATCCCGGTGTTCGTGGGCGTCGGCTCGGGGGACACCGCCGCCGGGGCAGCGGTCCGGAGGGAGAGGATCGCGGGAGTCACCCGACCACGGTAACGAGCGTCGCCGCCCGGAGGAAACGTCCGCGGGCCCCGGACGCCGCCGCGTGGGCGGACGGCCTGGTCGGGCGGGGGATGGCAGGATCGTTCCCGTGAGCAAGGACAAGCCGACCACCCACGAGTCGCCCGACGACGCGCGCACCGAAGCACCCGAGGCGGCGGCCGAGTCCTCGTCCGGGTCGGCGGCGGCGTCCACCGCCGCCGAGGAGCGCGGGGAGCCCGCTGCGCAGGACGCGGAGAAGGGCGACGTGAAGGCCGAGGCGCTACCCGAGGACGAGCCACCGATCGACGCGCCTGCCACGCCCGACGCGCCCGGCCCGTCGACGATCGCGGACGAGCCGGACGACGCGCTGCGCGAGCTGGCCGAGGCGTACGGCGTCCTCACCGAGCACCACGGCTTCGGCGGGGAGGTCGTGCAGGCCCCGGCGTCGACGCTGGTCTCCGTCCTCGGCGCGCTGGGCGTCCCCGCGGACTCGCCGCAGCAGGTGTCGCACAGCCTGCAGCGCGCCCGCGACGACGAGTGGCGCACGGTGCTGCCGCACACGGTCGTCGTGCGCCAGGGCGACGGTGCGCAGGTGCCGGTCCACGTCACCGACGGCGCGGCCGTCCACGTGTGGCTGGAGGTGGACGGCGCGGAGCCCGCGGCGCGCGACCACGCGGTGCGTCCCCGCCGCGACCTGGAGCAGCTCGACGTCTTCGTCGAGCCCCGCACCGTCGACGGCCGCCGGGTGGGGCGCGCGACGTTCGCGCTGCCGGCGGACCTGCCGCTCGGCTGGCACGCCCTGTACGCCCTGACCGAGGGGCACGAGACCCGCACCACGGTGGTCGTCACGCCCGGGCGGCTGGAGCTGCCGGCGGGCCTGGAGGACGACCAGTGGTGGGGCTTCCTCGTCCAGCTGTACTCGGTGCGCTCGAGCACGTCGTGGGGCGTGGGCGACCTGGCGGACCTCGCCGACCTGGCGTGGCTGACGGCGCACCGCGGCGGGGCCGACTTCGTGGGCGTGAACCCGCTGTCGGCCACCGAGCCCGTGACGCCGCTGACCCCGTCGCCGTACCTGCCCACCAGCCGCCGGTTCCTCAGCCCGCTGTACGTGCGGGTGGAGGACATCCCCGAGACGGCGTACCTGTCCGCGGCGGACCGCTCCCTCGTGGAGTGGGCGGCCGACCCGGTGCGCGACCTCGTCGCCGACCCCGGGGCGCTGGACCGCGACGCCGTGTGGGAGGCCAAGAAGGCCGCGCTCGAGGTGGTGTTCACCGCGCCGCGGCGCGCGGCGCGCGAGGCCGCCTACCAGGAGTTCGTCGCCGAGGAGGGCACGGGGCTGCGCGACTTCGCGACGTGGTGCGCGATCGTCGAGCACCTCGGCTCCCGCCCCCGGCCGGACGAGCTGGGCGACCCGGCCTCACCGGCCGTCGCGGCGCTGCGTGAGCAGCTCGCCGAGCGGGTCGAGTTCTACGTCTGGCTGCAGTGGGTCGCCGACGAGCAGAAGCAGACCGCCCAGCGCGTGGCGCGCGAGGCCGGCATGCGGATCGGGATCATGCACGACCTCGCCGTCGGCGCGCACCCGCAGGGCGCGGACGCGTGGGCGCACCGCGACGTGCTGGCGCGCGACGTCTCCGTCGGCGCGCCCCCGGACATGTACAACCAGCAGGGACAGGCCTGGTCGCAGCCGCCGTGGAACCCGCGCGCCCTCGCGCGGGCCGGCTACGCGCCGTACCGGGACATGCTGCGCACGGTGCTGCGGCACGCGGGCGCCCTGCGCGTGGATCACGTGCTGGGGCTCTTCCGGCAGTGGTGGGTGCCGGAGGGCTCCTCCCCGGCCGCGGGCGCGTACGTGCGCTACGACCACGAGGCGCTGCTCGGCATCCTGTGCCTCGAGGCGCACCGCGCGGGCGCCGTCGTCGTGGGGGAGGACCTCGGCGTCTTCGAGCCCTGGGTGCGCGACGAGCTCGCCGCGCGCGGGGTGCTCGGCACGTCGGTGCTGTGGTTCGAGAAGGAGGACGGGCGGCCGCTGGAGCCGGAGAAGTACCGTCGTGCGTCGCTCGCCACCGTCGGGACGCACGACATGCCGCCCGCCGCCGGGTATCTCGCCGGGGAGCACGTCGACCTGCGCGAGCGCCTCGGCCTGCTCGCCGACGACGCGCAGGAGCTGCGGGCCGCCGCCCGTGCCGAGCGCGACCAGACGGTGCTGGCGCTCGCCATGCGCGGGCTGGTCTCCGAGCACCCGTCGGAGCGGGAGATCGTCGAGGGCCTGCACCGCTACCTGCGCCGGTCGCCCGCCGCGCTCGTCGGCGTGCAGCTCACCGACGCCGTCGGCGAGCGGCGCACGCAGAACCAGCCCGGCACCGACCAGGAGTACCCGAACTGGAAGGTGCCGCTGGCGGACGGCTCCGGCAACGTGGTGCTGGTGGACGACCTGTTCGAGAACGCGCGCCTGCGCTCCCTCGTGCAGGCGGTCCGCACCGCGCGGTAGCACCGCCTCTGACGGACGGGAACACGCAGACGGAACCCCGCCCGGTCGACCGAGACCGGGCGGGGTTCCGTGCGTCGGGGCGGCGTCAGGCGGCGTCGACGACCTGGGCGGCGAGCGCGCGCTCGGTGCCGGCGAGCTGCTCGACCACCATGCGGCGCAGGGCCGCCGGGGCGTCCGCGTGCGCGTCCAGCCAGCCGCGGACGGCGTCGCGCAGCGCGGCCGACGCGAGCGGCGCCGGGTAGAGGCCCTCGATGAGCTCCTCCGCGATGTGGTACGTCCGCGTGGTCCAGATCGGCAGGAGCGCGTCGACCCAGCGGGCGGCGAACGACTCCAGCACGGCCGGGTCCGTCACGTGCGCGAAGCCCGCGGCGGTGGAGCGGATGATCGCGTTCGGCACGTCCGCCTGGTCGACGACCGACGCGAACGCGGCCTCCTTGCCGGCGACCGTCGGCCGGGCGGCGCGGGCCCGGGCGGCGGCCTGGCGGCCGGTCGCGGTGTCGTCCTGCGCGAGGGCGGCGTCGATCTCGGCGTCGTCGGCCACGCCGAGCAGCACGAGGCTCTCGAGCAGCTCCCACCGCAGGTCGGTGTCCACCTCGAGGCCGTCGAGGACGACGGACCCGTCGAGCAGCCCGCGCAGAGGCGCCGCGTGCTCGGACGTCGAGGCCAGCGCCGCGAAGAACTTCACGAGCTGCAGCTGCAGGTCGGAACCCGCCTCGGCGTCCTGCGCGAGCGCCCAGAGGCGGTCGCCGATCCGCGCCAGGGTCGCCGCACGGCGCTCGGGAGCCACGTACGACCGGGCGGCGAGGCCGAGCTGGTTCATCGTGGTGCGGACCGTCGTCGACTCCGTCTCGGCGGCGATGTTGCCGAGCACCAGGTCCACGTACGACGACGCGGGGGTCTCGCCGTCGCGCACCGCGTCCCAGACCGAGCCCCAGACGAGCGATCGGGCCAGCGGGTCGCTGATGTGCGACAGGTGCTCGACGGCGACCGCGAGGGACTCGTCGTCCAGGCGGATCTTCGCGTACGCGAGGTCGTCGTCGTTGAGGAGCACGAGCGCCGGACGCTCCTGGCCGACCAGCTCCGGCACGTCGGTGCGCTCGCCGTCGACGTCGATGACGACCTGGTGGGTGCGTTCCAGCGCCACCGAGCCGTCCGTCTGCTCGACCAGGTCGTAGCAGCCGATGCCGAGGCGGTGCGGGCGGATGGTCGGGTAGTCGGCGGGCGCCGACTGCAGCACGGCGAAGCCGGCGATGCGGCCCTCGGCGTCGACCTCGATCTCGGGGCGGAGCGTGTTCACGCCGGCCGTCTCCAGCCACGCCTTCGACCACGCGGTAAGGTCGCGGCCGCTCGTGGCCTCGAGCTCGACGAGAAGGTCGCGCAGCTCGGTGTTGGACCACGCGTGCTTGCGGAAGTACGCGGAGACGCCGGAGAGGAACTCCTCGCGGCCGACCCACGCGGCGAGCTGCTTGAGCACCGACGCGCCCTTGGCGTAGGTGATGCCGTCGAAGTTGACCTGCACGTCCTCGAGGTCGCGGATCTCCGCGACGATCGGGTGGGTGGAGGGCAGCTGGTCCTGGCGGTAGGCCCAGGTCTTCTCCATGGCGGAGAACGTGGTCCAGGCGGCCTCCCACTCGGTGGCCTCGGCGGTGGCGAGCGTGGACGCGTACTCGGCGAACGACTCGTTCAGCCAGAGGTCGTTCCACCACTTCATCGTGACGAGGTCGCCGAACCACATGTGGGCCAGCTCGTGCAGGATCGTCACGACGCGGCGCTCGCGGATCGCGTCGGTGACCTGGGAGCGGAAGACGTAGGACTCGGTGAACGTCACGCAGCCCGGGTTCTCCATCGCGCCCATGTTGTACTCGGGCACGAAGAGCTGGTCGTACTTGTCGAACGGGTACGGCACGCCGAACGTCGACTCGTAGAACGCGAAGCCCTTGCGGGTGGTCTCCATGATGTAGTCGGCGTCGAGGTGCTCGGCCAGCGACGAGCGGCAGAACACGCCCAGCGGGATCGTGCGGCCGTCCGACGACGTGAGCTCGCCGCGCTGCACGGCGTAGGGGCCGGCGACCAGGGCCACCAGGTAGGACGAGATGCGCGGGGTCGGCTCGAACGTCCACGTCGCGGTCGGGACGGCGGCGTCCGTCGCGTGCGTGGCGGTGGCCGGCTCCGGCGTCGGCTGGTTCGACACGACCTCCCAGACGGCGGGGGCGGTCACCGTGACCTGGAACGGCGCCTTGAGGTCCGGCTGCTCGAAGGTGGCGAAGACGCGGCGGGCGTCCGGCACCTCGAACTGCGTGTAGAGGTAGACCTCGCCGTCGACCGGGTCGACGAAGCGGTGCAGGCCCTCGCCCGTGTTGGTGTAGGCGCAGTCGGCGACGACGCGCAGCTCGTTGGTCGCGGCGAGGTCGGCGAGCGCGATGCGCGAGTCGGCGAACACCTCGGCCGGGTCCAGCGTGCGCCCGTTGAGCACGACCTCGCGCACGGACGGCGCGACCAGGTCGACGAAGGTGCTCGCGCCCGGGGTGGCGGAGAACCGGATGACGGTGGTGGACGCGAACGTGGTCGGGCCGGTGGTGAGGTCGAGGTCGATGGCGTACGACTCGACGTCGGTGACGACGTCGGCGCGCTCGATCGCCTCGGCGCGGGTCAGGTTCTCTCCGGGCACGGGTTCTCCCTCGTTTCAAGGTGGTGCAGCGCGTGATGGCCGCGCAGGCTCGCGCACGATGATGCCACCTCGAACCAGGGCCGACGCACGGAATTCCCCCGTTCCGCGGGGGACGGGTTCGACCGTCGAGACCGGATCGTGACATCCTGCCCGGTGCGTCGTCGCGGCGAGGATGCCCGGCACACCGCCCGACGACGCCCGAGGAGTGACTGGAGGGAGTCCAGATGTCCGGCACCGTTCCGCCGCCCCCGCCGGGGCACGACGGCAGGCCGCCGACCGTGCCGCCGCCCGCCGGCGTGCGCCGCGTCGCGTCCGCGTACCAGCGCCCGTCCGCCGTCGACCCGATGGCGGAGGTGCCGCTGCAGCAGGTCACCGCGCCGTCCGTCGCCGCCGCGCCCCCGGCGCCGACCGCGCACGCCCCGGTCCCGCCGCCCCCGGACGCCGCTCCGAGCGTCCCCGCGAGCCCCGTGCCGGCGCCGGCGTACCAGCCCACCCAGCAGATCCCGCCCGCGTCGTACGGGCAGCAGCCCGCCTACGCGCCCGCACCGGCCGCCGCCGGGGCCGGCTACGAGTCGGCGTACCAGGCCACGCCGGCGTCCGTGGCGGCCACCCAGGTGCAGCAGCCGGTGTACGCGCAGCCCGCGCCCGCGCCGCCGGCCCCGGGCGGCACGTACCCGGCGGGCGGCGCCGTCCCCCCGCCGCCGCAGCCGCCGCGCCGTCGCCGGCTCTCGGCGGGCTGGATCGCGTTCATCGTGGTCGACGTCGTGCTCATCGCCCTGGCCGCGGTGTTCGCCGTGCAGATCCTGACGTCGTCGTCCCCGAACCCGCCCGAGGCGGGGGCCGACCCGATCACCACGCCCACGCCGTCGGTCTCGGCGTCCGAGGACACGCCGATGCAGGGGGCGGCCGTGGCGCAGCTCGCTTCCCCGTCGAAGAACATCACCTGCACGATCTACGCGGACGGCGTGTCGTGCGGCATCGCCCAGCTGAACCAGCAGCCCGCTCCCGTGGACGGCTGCGACGGCACGGTCGGCTACGTCGCGACGGTCGACTCCGACGGCCAGGTCGAGCTGCCCTGCGTCCCCGCCTCCCAGCAGCCGAAGACCGCCGGGGGCGACGCCGACGTCCTCGACTACGGCGAGTCGCGCACCGAGGGCGACTTCACCTGCACGAGCGAGAAGACCGGCATGTCCTGCATCCACGACCCCACGGGCAAGGGCTTCTCCCTCGCCCGCGCCGGCATCGGGCAGCGCTGACGCCGCCGACAGACCGACACCCCTCCACCGCTGGAACGCGGGCCGACGACGGGCGGCGCGAAGGCGGGGGAGGGGTGTCGATGTCGCGAGGCTGGCCGGGCCTGGCGGGAGGCCGCGAGGGACGAGCGGCCGGATGGTGCGCCTCGCGAGAAGCACACCCCGGCGCGCCGTCCCCAGCCGCCGACACCTCGCCCGGCGTCACCAGATACGCACGCGCTCCTCGGGGGCGAGCCACAGTGCGTCGTCGGGGCCGACGCCGTAGGTGGCGTGGAACTCGTCGAGGTTGCGCACCACGCCGTTGCAGCGGAACTCGTTGGGCGAGTGCGGGTCGGTGGCGATGCGGCGCACCATCTCCTCGTCGCGGCCCTTGGACTGCCACACCTGGGCCCAGCCGAGGAAGATCCGCTCGAGCCCGGAGAGGCCGTCGACGACGGGGGCGTCGTCGAGCGAGCCGCCGAGCGCGATGCGGTACGCCTTGATCGCGATGGACAGGCCGCCGAGGTCGCCGATGTTCTCGCCGATGGTGAGCGCGCCGTTGACGTGCGGGCCGTCCTCGGGCAGCTGCGCGGGCCGGAACGCGTCGTACTGGGCGATGAGGGCGGAGGTCCGCTTCTCGAACTCGGTGCGGTCGGTCTCGGTCCACCAGTCCTCGAGGCGGCCGTCGCCGTCGTACTTGGAGCCCTGGTCGTCGAAGCCGTGGCCGATCTCGTGCCCGATGACGCCGCCGATGCCGCCGTAGTTCACGGCGTCGTCGGCGTCCGGGTCGAAGAACGGGGGCTGCAGGATCGCCGCGGGGAAGACGATCTCGTTCATGCCGGGGTTGTAGTACGCGTTGACGGTCTGCGGCGTCATGAACCACTCGTCGCGGTCGATCGGTCGGCCGATCTTGCCGAGCTCGTGGTCCTGCTCGAAGGCGTGGGCCCGGCGCACGTTGCCGACGAGGTCGGCGGCGTCGACCTCGAGCGCGGAGTAGTCCCGCCACTTCACGGGGTAGCCGACCTTGGGCGTGAAGCGCTCGAGCTTGGCGAGGGCCTTGACCTTGGTCTCGGGCGTCATCCAGTCGAGCTGCTCGATGGACTCGCGGTACGCGGCCACGAGGTTCGCGACCAGCGTGTCCATCCGCTCCTTGTGCTCCGGCGGGAAGTGCCGCTCGACGTACTGCTCGCCGACGGCCTCGCCGAGCGCGCGCTCGACGAGCGCGACGCCGCGCTTCCAGCGGTCGCGGACCTCCTGCGCGCCGGACAGCGTGCGGCCGTAGAAGTCGAAGTTGGCCTCGACGGTGTCCTCGTCGAGGTAGGCGGCGCGGGCGGTGAGCAGGTGGTACGCGGCCCACAGCTTCCAGTCGGCGAGCGGCTCGGAGCGCCACAGCTCGGCGAACCCGGTGGCGAACGACGGCTCGCGCACGACGAGCGAGTCCAGCGACCCGGCGGGGGCGCCGAGCGCGGCGGCCCAGGCGCGCCAGTCGAAGCCGGGCGCCTGCTCGACGAGGTCGGCGAGCGTCATCGGGTTGTAGGTGAGGTCGGCGTCGCGGTCGCGCACGACGTCCCAGTGGTGTGCGGCGAGCTTGGTCTCGAGGGCGAGCACGCGGGCCGCGGCGTCCTCGGGGTCGGCGGCCCACGCCGAGCTCGCCGTGACGCCCGCGATGCGGAGCATGCGCGCCAGGTGGGGGAGGTACTTCTCCCGGACGGGGGCGTACTGGTCTTCGCGGTAGTACGCCTCGTCCGGCAGGCCGAGCCCACCCTGCACGAGGTACGTCACGTACGTCTCGGGGTCCTTCGCGTCGTTGTCGACGTAGAACGCCACGGCGCCGCCCCCGCCCGTGCGCTGGAGCGCGCCGAGCACGTCGACGAGCTCCGCCGACGAGGTGGCGTCCACGATCTGCGCCAGCTCCGGCGCGACGGGCGCCGTGCCCAGCTGCTGCACGCGGTCGGTGTCGAGGAAGCTCGCGTACAGCGCGCCGATCTTGGCGGGCGTGGACGCGGGGTCGAGGTCCTCGGTGGCGGCGAGGTCGGTGATGATGGCGCGGACCCGCTCCTCGGAGAGGTCGTGCAGGGCGCGGAACGCGCCGTCCATGGCGCGGTCGGCGGGGATCTCGTGCTGGGCGAGCCAACGCCCGTTCACGTGGCGGTAGAGGTCGTCCTGCGGGCGGACGCCCTGGTCGAGGGCGGAGAGGTCGATACCGGACCGCAGCCCGGTGGCGTCGGCAGTCATGGCGTCACCCTACGGCGCCCCGTCCTCGTGTGGGACGGTCCCGTCGTGGGGGAGAATGGGGCCATGCGTCTGCACATCGCCGCCGATCACGCCGGATACGAGCTCAAGTCCCACCTCGTCGACCACCTGCGCGCCGCCGGGCACGACGTCGTCGACCACGGGGCGCACGAGTACGACCCGCAGGACGACTACCCCGCGTTCTGCATCGCCGCGGGCGAGGCGGTCGTGGCGGAGCCGGGCTCGCTCGGCATCGTCATCGGCGGGTCGGGCAACGGCGAGCAGATCGCCGCGAACAAGGTCGTGGGCGTCCGCGCGGTGCTTGCCTGGTCGCTGGAGACCGCGCGCCTGGGCCGCCAGCACAACGACGCCAACGTCATCGCCGTCGGCGGGCGCATGCACCCCGTCGAGGAGGCGACGTCGTTCGTCGAGGCGTTCGTCGCGGAGCCGTTCAGCGGCGACGCCCGCCACCAGCGCCGGATCGACAAGATGGCCGCGTACGAGGCGTCGCACGACGTGTCCGCCATCTCCTGAGCTGATCGACCGACGTGCCCGAAGGCCACACCGTCCACCGCCTCGCGCGCGCCCTGGACGGGCTCTTCGGCGGGCAGCCGCTCGCCGTCTCGAGCCCGCAGGGCCGGTTCGCGGGCGGTGCCGCGCTGCTCGACGGCCGCCGCGTGGCGGCCGTCGAGGCGTGGGGCAAGCAGCTGTTCTGCGCGTTCGCGCCCGTGGGCTCGGACGACGACGCCGCCGCGGCGGCCGACGACGTGCGCTGGCTGCGCGTGCACCTGGGCCTCTACGGCGCGTGGACGTTCGCGGGCGACGGCAGCGCCGACGTCGTGCACGCGATCGGCGCGCCGCGCCGCCGCATCGGCGAGCGGGAGACGACGCCGGACCTCCCCGACCCGATCCATCCTGGTGCGGACGAGCAGGCACCCGGGGCGGGGGACTGGACCCCGCCGGCGCCGCGCGGCGCGGTGCGGCTGCGCCTGGTGGGCGCCCACGCCGTCGCGGACCTCACCGGGCCGACGGCGTGCGAGGTGCTCACGGACCGCGAGAAGGCGGCCGTCGAGGCGCGCCTCGGGCCGGACCCCATCCGCGACGGGGGCGACGGGTCCCGCACGGCCTTCGTCGAGCGCGTGCGGCGCTCGCGCGTGACGGTCGGTCAGCAGCTCATGGACCAGGCGGTGATCGCCGGGGTCGGCAACATCTACCGCGCCGAGGCGCTCTTCCGCGCCGGGCTCGACCCCCTGCGGCCGGGGCGCGACGTGCCCGCGGCCGCCCTCGCCGCGATGTGGGACGACCTCGTGGTCCTCATGCGCGACGGGGCCGCCACCGGCGCGATCGTCACGACCCGCCCCGAGCACCGCGTCCCCGACGGCGTGCACGTCGCCGCCCGTCGCACCCGCCAGAACACCGACGGCACGGTCGGCGCCGTCCCGGCCGACGAGGCCTTCTACGTCTACCACCGCGACGGGCTGCCGTGCCGCGTGTGCGGCGCCCCGGTGCTCACCAAGGAGCTGGCCGGCCGCAACCTCTTCTGGTGCGGGGTCTGTCAGGCCTGACGCCGCAGCACCCCGGACAAGTGGCGGCCCGGGGCCTCGCCCCAGTCCGCCCATTCGGCGTCGGTGGCCTCGGCGAGCGCCCCGCACCACGCCCACGCGCGGTTGACGGCGTGCACGGTACCGGCGGCGCGGCGCAGGCCGTCCCAGCCGGCGCCCTCGCCCCCGGTCGCGCCGTCGTCGAACCCGGGCAGGCCGCGCGCCGCGAGCCACGCTTCCCACGACGACCGGTACGCGGCTTCGACGGGCGCCCAGGCCACCCCGGCGTCGCGGGCGACCGCCGAGGACACCTCGAGCACCTCCAGCGGGTGCGCCCACTGCGCGTCGCCGAGGTCGAAGACGCGCAGCGCGCCGCCCGTCTCGAACACGTTGCCCGGGTGCAGGTCGCCGTGCTGCAGCGTGGCCGGCAGGGGGCCTGCGGCGAGGAGGTCGGCGGCGGCGCGGACGGCGGGTCGCGCGCGGTCGAGGGCGGCGGCGGTCGTCTCGTCGAGCCGGACGGGGTGCCCCGGCGGCAGCGTCCGCAGGTGGTCCAGGACGGCGTCGAACCGGCCGGGCAGGGTGCCGGGGGAGCAGTCGGGCAGGCCCGTCGCCAGGAGCTCGTCGCGCCGCTCGGCGACGTCCTGCTGGAGGCGCGCGAACCGCACGAGCACGGCGGCCCAGTCGGCCGTCGACGGGTCGCGGCGCTCGCGCAGGGTCGCGCCGCGGTCGGCGGTGAGCATCCATCCTCGCGCGGCCTCGACCGCGAGCGGGGCGTCGACCTGGTCGGGCGCGATCTCGGCCAGCAGCCGCTGCAGCGCCGGCTCGTGCGCCGCCGCCCGGCAGCCGGCCTTGAACCAGGCACGCCCGGCGTCGGTCTCGAGGACGAGCTGGGTGGACCAGGGGCGCACCCGCGTCTGGTCGGCCGGGACGAGGACGCGCACGCCCCGGCGGGCGAGCGCGTCCTCGGTCCACGCGGCGACCTCGGACCGCCAGGCGGCGGAGGTCACCGTGGTGGAGAACGCGCCGGCCATCAGAACACCCAGCCGCAGGCGGGGGCCAGCGGCCACCCGAACGCCGCGCCGGCGTGTGCGAGCGCGCCCGCGGAGCGCTCGACGACGAGCCCCGCGCCCGCCAGCGCGACGAGGGACGTCCCGCCGAGGAATGCGGCGCCGAGCTCCCGCACGTCGAGCTCCAGGTCGGGCGCGGCGTCGGTCCGCTCGCACGTGGCCTCGCCGAACGCCGTCGCCCGCACGCGCCACGACCCGGTGTTGTCGGGCAGGCGGGCGTCGGTGACGCCGAGGACCACGTCGACGTCGGCCTGGTAGCGGCGCCCGGCGAGGGCGGCGGGGACGTCGACGACGCGCACCCACACGTTGTCGGTGATGTGGGCGTCCACGGCCCGCGCGTCGACGAGCAGGCTCATCACGACGTCGTCGGCGGGCAGCAGGAACGGGTTCGTGCTGCTCATGAGGTCGAGGTCGAGCAGCACGCCCCACAGGGCGCGGGCGGCGGCCGCGTCGAGCGCCACCACGTCGCCCAGGTGCACGGTGCCGCGGGGCCCGGTGACCTGCCAGTCCATGCTGCGGCGGAACGTCGCGTAGCCGCGGGGCTCGCCGTCCCGCTCCACGACGACGATCCGCAGCGACTCGCGCCCGCTCGCGCGGAACGTCTTCGGGTCCGCCCAGTAGCTCTCCCACAGGGCGTCGGTCTCCCGCGTCGCCCAGCCCGGCCGGTTGATCCCCGCCGAGTCGTCGGGCAGCCCCGGGGCCCGGTGCAGGCGGGCGACGAGCTCGCCGTGGCGTGCGCGGTCGGCGTGCTCCACTCGCACCGTGTGCTCCGCAGCCCCGGGGACGTCGCGCAGGGCGGCACCGCGCGGCACGGTGACGCGCAGGTCGTCCGCCGCCTTGCCGTACCCGAACCGCCCGTAGATGGCGGCCTCCGCGGCGAAGAGCGCCGACAGCGCCTCGCCGCGCTCGCGGCAGCGCGCGAGGTGCTGGTCGATCATGGCGGTGAGCAGGCCGCGGCGGCGGTGCTGCGGGTGCACGCCCACCCAGGTGAGGCCGGCCGTGGGCAGCGTGGCGCCCGGCACGGGGAACCGGGAGAACGGGTACGAGGCGTGGATCGCGGCGAGCCCCGCGTCGGGCGCGTCCTCGCGCTCGACGCCGACCGCCCGCTCCCACGTCAGCGGGAGCGGCAGGTCGTCGAACTCGGCGACGGAGTGCGGGTCGGGGAACGCCCAGGTGTCGAGGTCGAGCAGCGCGCGACGGTCGTCGGCGGTGAGCTGCCGGGAACGGTAGCCGACGGGCAGGTCGGCGGGCAGGGGGAGGGAGCGGTCGGAGGTCACAGCCCGATCGTGGCGCCGTGCGCGTCCCGCGGCCAGCCGATTTCCGCGCCGCCCGGGCGGCCGTAGGGTCGGGCGTGTGCACGCCGCCGACGAGACCGCGCCCACCGACGAGCCCCTGGACGGCCCGGACGAGTACGCCGCCGAGGTCCTGGCCCTGGTGCGCCGCATCCCGCCGGGCCGGGCGATGACGTACGGCCTGATCGCGGAGATCGTCGGCGAGCGGCTGGGGCGCGGGGGGCCGCGGCAGGTGGGGCAGGTGATGTCGGGCTCGGGCGACCGGTACGCGCACCTCGTGCCGGAGGGCGCCGCCGTCGTGGGCCCGGTCCAGGACAACCACCCGGTGCCGTGGTGGCGCGTGGTCAACGCGTCCGGGGCCCCGCCCGCCCGTCACGTCACCGCCGCGCTCGACGCGCTGCGGGCGGAGGGATGCCCGCTGAGCCGCGACGGGTGGCGCGTGGACCTGCGCCGCGCCGTCTGGTTCCCCGAGGACGACGGCGCGGCGGTCTGACGGTCAGGCCTTCGAGGGTGCCACCCGCGCGGCGGCGGTGCCGGCGACGGCGCGCACGCGAGCACCGAGGGGCGTGCCGCCGTCGTCGGTCCTCCGGGCGGCCTGCGAGGCGGCGAGCACGGTGAGCATCGAGGACGGGTCGCCCTGCAGCAGCAGCGTGGTCAGGGCGGTGTCGTCCCAGCGCGCGAGGTCGCGGGCCACCTTGTCCGCGGGGCCCACCAGGGCGATCTCCTCGACGAGGGCGGTGGGCACGGCGCGCGCCGCGTCCTCCTTGCGGCCGGCGAGATACAGCGCCTGCACCTCGTCGAGCTCGGCGGCGTAGCCCAGGCGGTCGAGCGAGGCCTTGTGGAAGTTGGCCTCCTTGGACCCCATGCCGCCCGCGTACAGGGCGATGTGGGGGCGGATGACGTCCGCCGCGGCCTCGACGTCGTCGCGCACGACGACGGGCACCGTCGCGAGGACCTCGAACTCCGAGGCGGGGGTGCGCTCGTCGGCGCGCTGCGCGAACCCGGCGGACAGGAGCTCGCGGTGCTCGGCGTCGGCCTTCGGGGCGTAGAAGCCGGCCATCCAGCCGTCGGCGATCTCGGCCGCGAGGGCGACGTTCTTGGGGCCCTGGGCCGCGAGCACGATCGGGATGTCGGCGCGGCGCGGGTGCACGGTCGGCTTGAGCGCCTTGCCGAGGCCCGTGGCGCCGGGGGCGTCCGCGGGCAGGGGCAGGCGGAAGAACTCGCCGTCCGCGGTCACGGGGCGCTCGCGGGCGAAGACCTGGCGCACCACGTCCACGTACTCGCGCGTCCGCGCCAGCGGGCGGCGGTAGGGCTGGCCGTACCAGCCCTCGACGACCTGCGGGCCGGAGGCCCCGAGACCCAGCACGAAGCGACCGCCCGACAGGTGGTCGAGCGTGATCGCCTGCATCGCGGTGGCGGTAGGCGTGCGGGCCGCCATCTGCGCGATGCCGGTCCCGAGCCGCAGGCGTCGCGTGCGTGACCCCCACCAGGCCAGCGGGGTGAACGCGTCGGACCCGTAGGCCTCCGCCGTCCACACCGAGTCGAGGCCGAGGGCCTCGGCCGCGACCAGCGCGGGGACGATGCCCTTCGGGGGCTTGCGGGACCAGTAGCCGGTCTGGATGCCGATGCGCAGCGTGCTCATGGGGCGGGGATGCTCCTCGTCGAGATGGGACCGCCGGAAAGTGTCCGGTACCCGCAGTACGGGGTAATGCCCGTCACACCCTAGCCGACGCCGTGCGCGCCGCGGGCGCGCGGCTAGGTTCGGGGGATGGCGACGATCGACGACGCGGGCCGCGCGGCCGCGGCGCTGCCCGAGGTGACGGAGACGACGACGTTCCGGAACCGTGCCTGGGCGGTGTCCGGGCGGGTGTTCACGTGGCACCGCCCGTTCAGCAAGGCCGACCTGCGGCGGTTCGGCGACGACCCCGTCCCCGAGGGGCCGATCCTCGCGGTCGTCGTGGAGGACCTCGGGGAGAAGGAGGCGGTGCTCGCCGCCCGCCCCGAGACGTTCACCATCCCGCACCTCGACGGGGTGCCGGTCGTCCTCGTGCGGCTGGAGGCGGTGGACGACGCCGCGCTGCGCGAGCTGATCCTGGACGCCTGGCTCGCCAAGGCGCCCCGCCGGGTCGCCGCGGCGCACCCGGAGCTGCTGGCCTGAGCGGTCCGCGGTCCGCGGGCCCGGTCCGCGAGCCCGCGGGCCCGGTCCGCGAGCCCGCGGGCCCGGTTCGTGCGCTCCGGGACGCGCCGGTCAGCGCGCGGCGCGCGAGCGGTCGGCCACGGTGTTGAGCAGGGCCGCGCCGGTGGCCGCGTCGTCGACCGTGACGACGATCGACCGCCCGCCGGTGCGCTCGACGAGCAGCGCCTCGCCGGCGCGCAGCACCACCCCGGTCCGGCCGCCGCGACCGACGCGCCACCCCCAGCCGCCGAACTCGCCGAACGGCCGGACCTCGGTCACGGACGCGGCGAGCACCTCGTCGGCGGGCACGTGGGTGCCGGGCCAGCCCAGCACCGAGCGGACCGTCAGCCCGGTGGCGTCGACGCGGACGGTGAAGGCGAACATGGCGGCGAACAGGGCGGCCAGCACGACCGGGACCGCGAGCATCGCCCAGGTCTCGAGCACGACGGCGAGCGCCGCCGTCACGAGGATCGCGACCATGCCGACGGCGAGTCCCGGGCCGCCGGTCGCGCGCCGGAGCCAGACCGCACGCTCACCGTCGCGCAGCGGGGCGCGCGGCGCGTCGTCGGCGACCGGCTCGTCGGCGGGGAGGGCTGGGTCTCCGGGGGCGAGGACCGCGGCCAGGACGGCCGGTACGAGGGGGAGCAGCAGCGCGAGCGCGGTCGCCCCGCCGTCGACGGTCACCTGCGACACGTCGGCGAGGCCCCGCTGCGGGGCGAGCGTGGTCAGGAGGGTGCCGCCGACGAAGCCGCCGGACCAGACGCTGCCGGCCGCGGCGATCCGCCGTGTCGACGCCGCGCTGCCGGCGGCGGTGCCGATGAACCAGAAGAGGACCAGCAGGCCCGCCGCGACCCCGACGAGCAGCAGCGTGAACACCACGGGGCCCGAGAAGCCGTCGGGCGCCCCGCCGCCGCTCCAGTGGGAGGCGATCTCGTCGGGCAGCTCGTCGAGCCACGCGAGGGCCACGATCCCGGCCGCGAGGACCAGAGCGCCCCCGGCGGCGGTGGCCCAGGCCATCGTGCGCCGGGCGCGGGCGCGCCAGGCCTCCGGCGCGGTGTCGGTGCTCGCTCCGTGCATCGCTGTCATCGGTGCATCGCCTCCTTGACGAGGGTGGTGGTGGTCTCCGCGGAGAGGCCCGCGCGCCGGGCGGCGGCGACCAGGTCGGACAGGGCCTGCTCGACGAGGCTCAGGTCCGGGCCGGCCCCCGTCGTGACGGCGCCGCGGCCGCGCCGCAGCTCGATCAGGCCGTCGTCGCGCAGGGCCTGGTAGGCCTTGAGGACGGTGTGCACGTTGACGTCGAGGGACGCCGCGAGCTCGCGGGCCGCGGGCAGCCGCTCGCCCGCGGGCAGCTCGCCGCGGGCGACGGCGAGGCGCACCTGGGCGACGAGCTGCGCGTAGAGCGGCTCGTCGGCCGCGGGGTCGATCCTCCAGAGCACGTGCCCATGCTAGTTGTTCTAAGGCAACTAGAACAATCCGTCCGGGGTGCGACGACGGCCCGCGCCCGCCCGCCGGGCGGGGGACGCGGGCCGTCGGGCGGGGCGCGCCTAGATCGACACCGTCAGATGACGTACTCGAGGAGCTCGGAGGCATCCTCGACGTGCTGGCCGTGGTCCGGCCGGTGACCGGGGGTGCGCGCGTGGGCGGGCACGCCCACTGCCACCATCCCCGTGGGCACGTCGCGGGTGACGACGGCGTTCGCGCCGATCTGCGCGTCGTCGCCGATCCACAGCGGCCCGAGGATCTTGGCGCCGGCGCCCACCATCACCCGGTCGCCCAGGGTGGGGTGCCGCTTGCCGCGTGTCATCGACCGGCCGCCCAGCGTGGAGCCGTGGAACAGCACGCAGTCGTTGCCGACCACCGCCGTCTGGCCGATGACCACGCCCATGCCGTGGTCGATGAAGAGCCGCCGCCCGATCCGCGCCCCGGGGTGGATCTCGATCCCCGTGATCCACCGCGCGGCCTGCGACAGGAGGCGCGCCGGCAGGCGCAGCCCCGGCCGGTGCCACATGCGGTGGCTCACCCGGTGCGCCCAGACGGCGTGCACGCCGGGGTACCCGAGGGCCACCTCGAAGCGCGAGCGGGCCGCCGGGTCGTGGGCGTGCGCCGCCTCAAGGTCCTCCGCGAGGATCTCGAGCAGGTGGCGCAGGCCCGGGCGGTGCCCGTCAGGCATCGGGTGGTCGACCTCGCCGTCGGCGTCGTGCACGCCCGCGGACGGGTCGGGGAGGGGAGCGGGGCGGTGGCTCGTCACGTCAGTCCAGCAGGTCCGAGTAGAGGATCGTGGACAGGTAGCGCTCGCCGAAGTCGGGGATGACGACGACGATCAGCTTTCCGGCGTTCTCCGGCCGCTTGGCGATCTCGAGCGCCCCGGCGATCGCGGCGCCCGAGGAGATGCCGACCAGCAGGCCCTCCTCCTTCGCGGCCCGGCGCGCGAGCTCGACCGAGGTCTCTGCGTCGATGTCGATCACCTCGTCGTAGACGGAGGTGTCGAGGATCTCGGGCACGAAGTTGGCGCCCAGGCCCTGGATCTTGTGCGGCCCGGGGTTGCCGCCGGTGAGGATGGGCGACTCGGCCGGCTCGACGGCGACGATCCGGACCTCGGGCTTGCGCTCCTTGAGCACCTGGCCGACGCCCGTGATGGTGCCGCCGGTGCCGATGCCGGCCACGACGACGTCGACCTCGCCGTCCGTGTCGGCCCAGATCTCCTCGGCCGTCGTCTCGCGGTGGATCTTCGGGTTGGCCTCGTTGGCGAACTGCCGGGCGAGGATCGCGCCGGGCCGCTCGGAGGCGATCTTCTCCGCCGCGGCGACGGCACCCTTCATGCCCTCCGCGCCGGGGGTGAGGATCAGCTCGGCGCCGTACGCGCGCAGCAGGGCGCGGCGCTCCTTCGACATCGTCTCCGGCATCGCCAGGACGACCTTGTAGCCGCGCGCGGCGCCGACCCAGGCGAGGGCGATGCCGGTGTTGCCCGACGTGCCCTCGACGATCGTGCCGCCGGGCTGCAGCTCACCGGAGGCCTCGGCGGCGTCGATGATCGAGACGCCGATGCGGTCCTTGACGGAGTTGGCGGGGTTGTAGAACTCGAGCTTCGCGACGACCGTCGCGTCGAGGCCGGCGGCGAGACGGCCCAGCCGGACGAGCGGGGTGCGGCCGATGAGCTTCGTCGCGTCGTCGTAGATGCGTGCCATGGTGATCCTTCTCGATGAGAGCGTGCGGGCGAGGGGTGCGGGTGTGCCGCGGCCTGCGACCGTCGGGCCCTCGGGGGCCGGGGGAGCGCAGGCGTCTCGGCGGGGTCGGTGCGAGCGCCGCACGATCGCCGGGGACCCGCCGTCAGGCGGGCCGGGCGTGGCGTGGACGCTCTATCGACAGCATCGCGGCGTCGTCGCCGCGGCGCACCCGGGGATGCGGAGCGTCGACGCCGGCCCCGTCCTGCGTGCGGACGAGGCGGCGACGCGGGGGACGACGATCGTCATGCCCGGCCCTCCTCGTGGTGCGTTCGGTCTGTCGCGGCTTGCGGCGCCGAGCCTAGCCAGGCGCCGACCGATCGACAAGGCGCATCTCATCCATCGGCGCCGTCGATCGGTCGAGGGGCACGCGTGTGCCGCGGACGATGGGGGACGAGGGGGCGCGAGCGCGCGCCGAAGGCGCCTCGGGGGCGAGGGGGAGGAAGAAGGAAGAAGAGGAGGGGAGCGGGCGACGGGAATCGAACCCGCGTAGCCAGTTTGGAAGACTGGGGCTCTACCATTGAGCTACGCCCGCACGGCCGTCCCGGGGCAGGTGCCGCCGGGGTTGAACGCGGGGCTCACCCTAGCAAAAGGGAGCCGGTGCGTCGGACCTCCGTTCGCGCACGTCGTGCCGTTCCGGCGGTGCCGTCGCACTACACTGACCGAGGCCCCGCCCGGCGGGCGGGCCACGGGGTGTGGCGCAGCTTGGTAGCGCATCTGCTTTGGGAGCAGAGGGTCGCTGGTTCGAATCCAGTCACCCCGACCGTCGCCCATCTGTGCGGACCTGTCCGGCGCAGGTGGGCGTCCCTGTGTCCGGACAGCCGGCGCCGCTACCGTGCGGACCATGGAGCGGACCACGGTGTCGATACCCCTGGAGGTCGACCGCGACCCCGAGGACCCGCGGCAGGCGCTGCCGTACCTCACGGTGTCCGTCGACGGCCGGCCGCACCGGGCGCTCCTCGACTCGGGCGCCGCGAGGACGGCGTTCGCCGCGCCGCCCGGCACGGTCACCCGCCCCGCGGCGGGCGCCGGCCGGGGCGTCTTCGGCGCGTCCTCCGAGCGGCGGCGGTGGCACGCGACGATCGCGCTCGGCGGGACGAGCCTGGGTTCGTTCGAGGTCGCCGACCAGCGCGACCCCGACGGGTTCCTCCTCGGCCAGGACGTGCTCTCGAGGTTCCGCTGTCACTACCGCCTCGCCGACGGCGAGCTCGTCCTCGACGGGCCGGAGCCGGACCATGCCGGTCCGATCCACGCCGAGCCGGTCTACCTGGACCCCGGCCGGCACGTGTACCTCGCCGCGCGCTGGCCGTCCGGCGCGACCGCCGACGTCGTGCTCGACACCGGCGCGTCGCTGACGGTCCTCGACGCCGGGTTCGCGGCGCGCCACCCGGAGCTCGTCGAGGCGCGCGGGACGGAGGCGGGCACGGACACCACCGGGGAGACCCGCGAGGCGGCCCTGGTCGAGCTGGCCGGGCCCGCGATCCTCGGCCACGAGTTCGCGGCCTCGCCGGCCGTCGTCGTCGACCTGTCCGGGGCGAACGCCACGCTGCCGCGACCGATGGACGCCATCCTGGGATGGCCGCTCCTCAGCCAGGTGGACTGGGTGGTCGACCATCCCCGCGGGCGGGCCGCGGTCGTCCCCCGGGAGGGTCGCGACGCATGAGACCTCCCCGGGGCCGGGGAGGCGGCGGCGTTCAGGGGCAGCCGACGCGGTGGAAGCCGTCGGGCTCGTCGAGCGGGAACAGGTAGCAGACCTCGGCGCCGACGTCGCCCGTGGGCTGGCCGAAGAAGTCCAGCTCGGGCCGCGTGTAGCGGACGGTGACCGTCCCGGTGCCCTGCGCGCCGCGCCTCGGCTTCGTCGACATCGGCCCAGGGTGCCACGAGCGGGGCCGGGCGGGATGCCGGGTGGGATCGCTCACGACGGTATCTCCGCGAGGGCCGCGTGCCGTAGCATGGACGGGTTGCCCGTACGCCCGTCGTACGGTCCCCGCACCCCGCGCCGCAGCAACCAGGCCGGCTCGCGCCGGTGAGACGCGCGCGCACGCACCCGAACCGTTGGAGACCATCGAAGTGAAGAGCGCCGTCGAGACCCTGGAGCCCACCAAGGTCAAGCTGACCGTCGAGGTGGAGTACGACGAGCTCAAGCCGAGCATCGACCACGCGTACAAGCACATCGCCGAGCAGGTGAACATCCCCGGGTTCCGCAAGGGCAAGGTTCCCCCGCGCATCATCGACCAGCGCGTCGGCTGGGGTGCGGTCGTCGAGCACGCGGTGAACGACGCGCTGTCGGGCTTCTACCGCGACGCTGTGACGTCGGAGTCGCTGCGCCCGCTGGGCCAGCCCGAGGTCGAGGTCACCGAGATCCCCGCCGCCGCCGGCGAGGGCCAGCTCGCGTTCACGGCCGAGGTCGAGGTCCGCCCGGAGATCACCCTCCCCGAGCTGTCGGGCATCGAGATCACGGTCGACTCGACCGAGGTCACCGACGAGGACGTCACGGAGCGCCTCGACGCGCTGCGCGAGCGCTTCGGCACCCTGGTGGGCGTCGACCGCCCGGCCGCCGAGGGCGACTACGTCGTCATCGACCTCAAGGCCGTCATCGGCGACGAGGAGATCGACTCGGTCTCCGGCGTCTCCTACCAGATCGGCGCCGGCAACATGCTGGAGGGCCTCGACGAGGCGCTCACCGGCCTGTCGACGGACGAGACCACGACCTTCGCCACGAAGCTCGCCGGCGGCGAGCACGAGGGCGAGGAGGCGCAGGTCACCGTCACGGCCACCGCCGTCAAGGAGCGCGACCTGCCGACGCCGGACGACGACTTCGCCCAGCTCGCCTCCGAGTTCGACACCCTCGAGGAGCTGACGGCGGACCTGCGCGAGCAGGTCGCGTCGATCAAGACGTCGAACCAGGCCGTCGCCGCGCGCGACCTGCTGCTCGAGAAGCTGCTCGAGGCCGTCGAGGTCCCGGTGCCGTCGGGCGCCGTCGAGGCCGAGGTGCACCGCCACCTGGAGTCGGAGAACCGCCTCGAGGACGACGAGCACCGCGCCGAGGTCACCGAGGACGCCACCAAGGCGCTCACGAACCAGATCCTGCTGGACACGCTCGCCGAGCAGCTCGAGGTGCAGGTCGGCCAGGGCGAGCTCGTCGAGTACCTGGTGCAGGCGTCGCAGCAGTACGGCATGGACCCGAACCAGTTCATCTCCAGCCTGGACCAGGGCGGCCAGATCCCCGCCATGGTCGGTGAGGTCGCGCGCTCGAAGGCCCTCGCGGTCGCGCTGCGCGAGATCGAGGTCAAGGACTCCGACGGCAACGTCGTCGACCTGACCGAGTTCATCGGCACCGAGGAGGAGGACGCCGCGGCCGCCGAGGTCGAGGGCGCCACCGACACGGAGGCCGCCCCGGCCGAGGCGTCGGACGACGCGGTCGAGGAGACCCCGGAGGAGACGGCCAAGGCCTGATCCCCGGCACCGCCGGACCAGACGTACCCCGACGGCCCGCATCGTCCTCACGGACGGTGCGGGCCGTCGTCGTACGCGGGGACCCGGCGCCGGGCCCCGCGTGTGCGCCTGCAGCGAAAACGGCCCGGTGCGGGACGTTTCGCCGCACCGGCGCACGTTAGGGTCGATCGACGGCGATGACGAAGGAGACGGACGTGAACGACTTGCTGCGGATGGACGGTGCGACGCCGGTGGCGCGCGCCGATGGCCCGGGCCTCGGCCTCAACGACTCCATCTACAACCGGCTCCTCAAGGAGCGCATCATCTGGCTCGGCTCGGAGGTGCGCGACGAGAACGCGAACGCCATCTGCGCCCAGATGATGCTGCTGGCCGCGGAGGACCCGGACAAGGACATCTGGCTGTACATCAACAGCCCCGGCGGCTCGATCACCGCCGGCATGGCGATCTACGACACGATGCAGTACATCCAGCCCGACGTCGCGACCATCGCGATGGGCATGGCGGCGTCGATGGGGCAGTTCCTGCTCTCCTCGGGCGCCAAGGGCAAGCGCTACATCACGCCGCACGCGCGGGTGCTGATGCACCAGCCGTCCGGCGGCGTCGGCGGGACCGCGACCGACGTGCGGATCGGCGCGCAGCTGATCATGCACATGAAGAAGGTGCTCGCGGAGCTCACGGCCGAGCAGACCGGCCAGCCGCTCGAGCGGATCCTCAAGGACAACGACCGGGACAACTGGTTCACCGCGGAAGAGGCGCTCGAGTACGGGTTCGTCGACCACGTGGTCACCAACGCGTCCTCGGTCTCGGGCGGCGGCGGCACCGCGGCGTCCTGACGATCCCCACCGACATCCACCTGAGGAGACCACAGTGAGCTACTCCGAGGAGTACCAGTTCGCCCTCCGGGCGCAGAACCTGGCCGGCGCCGCGGGCCGCCCCGGCGGCGTCGCGCTGCCGCACGGCGCCCCGTCGTCGCGGTACGTGCTGCCGCAGTTCGAGGAGCGCACGGCCTACGGGTTCAAGCGTCAGGACCCGTACACCAAGCTGTTCGAGGACCGCATCATCTTCATGGGCGTCCAGGTCGACGACGCGTCGGCCGACGACATCATGGCGCAGCTGCTTGTCCTGGAGAGCCAGGACCCCGACCGCGACATCATGATCTACATCAACTCCCCGGGGGGCTCGTTCACCGCCATGACGGCGCTGTACGACACGATGCAGTTCATCAAGCCGCAGATCCAGACGGTGTGCCTCGGCCAGGCGGCGTCCGCCGCGGCCGTGCTGCTCGCCGCCGGCCAGCCGGGCAAGCGGCTGGCGCTGCCCAACGCGCGCGTGCTGATCCACCAGCCCGCGATGGAGGGCGGCGGCTACGCCCAGGCGTCCGACATCGAGATCCACGCCAACGAGCTCATCCGCATGCGCGAGTGGCTGGAGTCGACGCTGGCGGCGCACACGGGCAAGTCCGAGGAGCAGGTGCGCGAGGACATCGAGCGCGACAAGATCCTCACCGCCGCGCAGGCGAAGGACTACGGCCTGGTCGACCAGGTGCTCGAGAGCCGCAAGCCGGCCGCCCTCGCGGCGCGCTGACCTGCGACGTCACGAGGTCCGCGACCTCCTCGACAGGGGGACGCGGACCTCGTGTCACGACGCACCGGGGTACTCGGCTGACAACGACGCCCCCGTGGTGTGGAATGGATGCAGGACCCAGCACTCAGGACATGGAGGCTCCCGGTGGCTCGGATCGGTGACGGCGCAGACCTGCTCAAGTGCTCGTTCTGCGGAAAGTCGCAGAAGCAGGTCAAGAAGCTGATCGCCGGCCCCGGCGTGTACATCTGCGACGAGTGCATCGACCTGTGCAACGAGATCATCGAGGAGGAGCTCGGCGAGGCGGCGGAGCTGGGGCTCACCGAGCTGCCGAAGCCGCGCGAGATCTTCGACTTCCTCGAGCAGTACGTCATCGGGCAGGAGCCGGCCAAGCGGGCCCTCGCGGTGGCCGTCTACAACCACTACAAGCGCGTCCAGGCGGGCGAGGCCGCGCGGGACGGCGACGACGCCGTCGAGATCGCGAAGTCCAACATCCTGCTCATCGGCCCCACCGGTACCGGCAAGACCTACCTCGCGCAGACGCTCGCGAAGATGCTCAACGTGCCGTTCGCCATCGCCGACGCCACGGCCCTCACCGAGGCCGGCTACGTGGGCGAGGACGTCGAGAACATCCTCCTCAAGCTGATCCAGGCCGCCGACTACGACGTGAAGAAGGCCGAGACCGGGATCATCTACATCGACGAGGTCGACAAGGTGGCCCGCAAGGCCGAGAACCCGTCGATCACGCGCGACGTCTCCGGCGAGGGCGTGCAGCAGGCGCTCCTGAAGATCATCGAGGGCACGACGGCGTCGGTGCCCCCGCAGGGCGGGCGCAAGCACCCGCACCAGGAGTTCATCCAGATCGACACCACCAACGTGCTGTTCATCGTGGCGGGCGCGTTCGCCGGCCTCGACGACATCGTGGCCTCCCGCGCCCGCAAGCGGGGCATCGGGTTCAGCGCCCCCATGGAGACCGCGGCCGACGACGACCTGTTCGCCGAGGTGCGGCCCGAGGACCTCCAGAAGTACGGGCTGATCCCCGAGTTCATCGGCCGGCTGCCCGTCATCGCCTCCGTCTCGCCCCTGGACCGCGACGCGCTGGTACGCATCCTCACCGAGCCGCGCAACGCGCTCGTCAAGCAGTTCCAGCGGATGTTCGAGATCGACGGCGTCGAGCTCGAGTTCGAGCAGGAGGCCATCGAGGCGATCGCCGAGCAGGCACTGCTGCGGGGCACCGGGGCGCGCGGCCTGCGGGCCATCATGGAGGAGGTCCTCCAGCAGGTGATGTTCGACGTGCCGAGCCGCGACGACGTCGAGCGGGTCGTCGTGACCCGCGAGGTCGTGCTGGAGAACGTCAACCCGACGCTGGTGCCGCGCACGTCGCCCGTGCGCCGTCGCCCCCCGCGGGAGAAGTCGGCCTGAGCCTCGCGGACGCCGGCCCTCGACCTGCGTCTCAGCGCGCGTAGAGCGCGTCGACCTCGTCCGCGAAGTCGCGGAGCACGAGGTCCCGCTTCACCTTCAGCGAGGGCGTGAGGTACTCGTTCGCCTCGGTGAAGTCCCCGTCGAGCACCCGGAACTTGCGGATCGACTCCGCGCGGGAGACCGCGGTGTTCGCCTCCTCGACGGCGGCGTCGAGCGCCGCGAGCACGCGCGGGTCCGTGCGGGCCGCGCCCACGGACATCGGCGGGATGCCCTGCGTGGCGAGCCAGCCGGGCAGCATCTCCGCGTCCAGGGTGACGAGCGCGCCGATGAACGGGCGCTTGTCGCCGACCACCACGACCTGCGAGACGAGCGGGTGCGCCCGCACCCGGTCCTCCAGCGGGGCCGGGGCGACGTTCTTGCCGCCCGCGGTCACGATGATCTCCTTGGTGCGGCCCGTGATGCGCAGGTGGCCGTGGTCGAGCGCGCCGACGTCGCCGGTGCGGAACCAGCCGTCCACCAGGGCCTCGGCCGTGAGGTCGGGTCGCCCGCGGTAGCCGCGGAACAGGTGCGGGCCCGCGACGAGGACCGCGCCGTCGTCGTCGATCCGCACCGAGGTGCCGGGGAACGGCGGGCCCACCGTCCCGATGCGCAGGTCGGACGGCAGGTTGACCGCGGTGGGCGCCGTCGTCTCGGTGAGGCCGTAGCCCTCGAGCACGGTGAGCCCCGCCCCCCGGAAGAAGTGACCCAGGCGGTCGCCCAGCGGGGCGCCGCCGGAGATCGCGTACCGCAGCGCGCCGCCCATCGCCGCCCGGAGCTTCGCGAGGACCAGCCGGTCCGCGACGGCGTGCTTCAGCCGCAGCGGGACGGGCACCGTGCCCTCGTCGAGTGCGCGCGAGTACGCGCCGGACACGCGCGCGGCCCAGCTGAAGACGCGGCGGCGCGCGCGGGAGCCGGCACGCTGCTCGGCCGAGTTGTAGACCTTCTCGAACACCCGCGGCACCGCGAGGAGGAACGTGGGCCGGAAGGTCCGCAGGTCGTCCGTGAGGGTCTTGACGTCCGGGAGGTGGCCGAGCACCGAGCCGCTGGCGATCACCGCGACCTGGATCAGCCGCGCGAAGACGTGCGCGAGCGGCAGGAACAGCACCGTCCGTGCGCCGTCCGCCTCCAGCAGCTCGGGGAGCGCGAGGCGGGCGTTCATGGCGAGGTGCGCGAAGCTGCCGTGCGTGAGCTCGGCGCCCTTGGGGCGGCCCGTCGAGCCCGAGGTGTAGACGATGGTCGCGAGGTCGTCGCGGCGCACCGCGTCCCGCCGGGCGACGACGTCGGCGGCGGGCACGGACGCCGCGGCCTCGCGCAGCGCGTCGACGGCCCCCGTCGCGATCACGAGGACGTCCTCGAGGTCGGGCAGCTCCGCGTCCACCTGGCGCACGGCGTCGGCGTGCGCGGGCGTCTCCACCACGACGAGGCGCGCGCCGGAGTCCGCGAGGATCCAGCGCACCTGGTCGGGGGAGGAGGTCTCGTACACCGGCACGACGACGGCGCCGACCGCCCACGCCGCGAAGTCGAGCAGCGTCCACTCGTAGCGCGTGCGGGACATGATGGCGACGCGGTCGCCCGCCTGGATCCCGCGGGCGACGAGCCCGCGCGCCACCGTGACGACGTCCGCCTGGAACTCGCCGGCCGTCACCGGCACCCAGGCGCCGCCCGACGTCGCGCGCCGCTCGATGAGGGGACGATCGCCGGCCCGGGCCACCCGCTCCGCCAGGAGGGTGCTGATGCTCGTGCCCTCGGGCACCTCCACGAGGCTCGGCGTGGTCGCGACCGTCATCTGTTCTCTCTCCGTGCGTCGGGTCGGCCGTCTCAGGCCGAAGAGGGACCTTACACGCTCGCGGGCTCGTAGGATCGACCCATGCCCGACACCCCCGACGAGACCACACCCGTGCCCGCGCCGGCCGGCCGACCCGCCGACGACGGGATGCCGCAGGAGATCCTCGACCTGCGCGCGAGCATCGACAACATCGACGCCGCGCTGGTGCACCTGCTCGCCGAGCGGTTCAAGATGACCCGGCGCGTGGGCGAGCTCAAGGCCGTGGGTGGGCTCCCGCCGGCCGACCCGTCCCGCGACCGGCAGCAGGTCGACCGGCTCAAGGGGCTCGCCGCGGGCGCCGGCCTCGACCCCGAGTTCACCGAGCAGTTCCGCAACTTCATCGTCTCCGAGGTGATCCGGCACCACGAGTGCATCGCCGCGGAGCACGCCGCGGGCCGCCTCAAGGGCGAGCTGCCGGCCCTGGACACCTACGCTTGAAGGGGTGAGATCTGACCCCGGCGTCGGGGTCGTGACCCTCCGGCCGACGCGGTGGCGTCGGCCGCGTTTCCGTCGCAGGCTGGAGGCCACAGCCGACGACGGACCTCAGGGGGATCACGAATGAAGATCGACTGGCTCAAGCCCCTCGTCGGCCGCCCCGGACCGTTCGCGACCGTCTACCTGGACGCGACGCCCTCGGCCGAGGCGGGCGACAGGGACGTCGCGAACCGCTGGCGGGCGGTGCGACGTTCCCTCGAGCGGCAGTCCGCACCCTCGGCGGTGCTCGACGAGCTCGAGGCCGCGGTGCTGCGGCCCACCCGGGTGGCCGGTGCGCACGGCCGGGTGCTCATCGCGGTGGACGGCGGCGTGGCCGTGGACCGCGTGCTCCGTACTCCGCCCGCCGTCGCGACGGGCGTCTGGCTGCCCGTCCCGGCGCTGCTGCAGGCCGCGCTCGCCGCGGACGAGACGGTCGACGCGCTGTGCGTCGCCGTCGACCGGAGCGGAGCCGACTTCTGGCCCTGCGACGCGGTGGGACGGCCCGGCGGCGCCCGCGAGACGTTCGAGGGACCCAGCGACGAGGTCAGCAAGACGTCCAGCACCGGCACGAAGCGCGCCATCATCGAGTCGCGCGCCGAGGACTCCTGGAAGCGCAACGCCGCCGCCGTGGCGGCCGAGATCGACCGCCGCGTGGCCGAGGGGCGCCCGGAGGTCGTGCTGCTCACCGGCGATGTGCGCGCGGTGAACCTCGTGCGCGGCGAGCTCGGCCAGGACGCCGCGCGGCGGACCGTCGAGGTCGCCGGCGGCGGGCGCGGACCGGGCATCCGGGCGGACAGCTTCGAGGCGAGCGTCGAGGACGCCCTCGACTCCTACCGGGAGCGGCGGCGCGAGGTCGTGCTCGCCGAGTACCGGCAGGACCAGGGGCGCGAGGAGGGCGCCGTGTCGTCCGTCGACGACGTGGTCGCCGTCCTCGCCCGCGGGCAGGTGAAGGCGCTGGTGCTGTCCGAACAGCTCGCCCTCGACGCCGCCGCCGTGCTCACCGCGCCGAGCAACGGCACCGGGGAAGCGGACCTCACCGGGTTGCTCGGCGGCCGCACGCTGTGGATCGGGCCGGACCCGATGCACGTCGCGACCTCCCGCGGCGACCTCGAGGACCTCGGCGTCACCGACGGGCTCGAAGAGCTGCCCGCGCCGTCCGCCCTCCTGCGCGCCGCCATCGCGCAGGACGCCGCGCTGACGTTCGCGCCCGAGGGCTCCGTGGACCTGATGGACGGCGTCGGCGCGACGCTGCGGTGGCACGACGACGGCACGCCGAAGGAGGTCGCCGCCACGATGAGCGGCGACGGTGACCGGTTCACCACGCCGAGGTAGGGCGGTGCCGAGGTAGTCCCAGATTTGCCGAGGTAGTTCGAAAAATGCCGAGGTAGTTCGTGCGGGCCGCAGAATTGCGGC
>NZ_JBHWYY010000045.1:0-16404 GCF_042728595.1 Isoptericola sp. NPDC060185
GGCTCGCGCAGGGCGAGCGGCGGGCCTCCGGGTGGCTGACGCGACGCGGACGTCGGTCAGCGAAGGATCACTTCGCGACGGCCTTCTTCAGCAGCGAGCCGGCGCTGATCTTCACGCCGAAGCCGGCGGGGATCTGGATCTCCTCGCCCGTGCGCGGGTTGCGGCCGGTGCGGGCGGCACGCTCGACGCGCTCGACCGAGAGCAGACCCGTGACCTTGACCGCCTCGCCCTTGGCGAGCGACTCCTCGAGCACAGCCTGGAAGGCGTTGAGGAACTTCTCCGCCTCCGCCTTGCTGAGCTCGGCCTTGCCGGCGATGGCCGAGACCAGCTCGGACTTGTTCAGCGACATGTGCATCCCTTCTCCGGTTCACGACGCACGCGACCCGCGCGTCGTCACGTTCACGATCCCGCCCGGCTCGCGCCGGGGGACCGGGGAACACACTAGGGAACATCCGCGGATTCCTGCGACTTTTCCGCGCGTGGCGTGCCGGACACCCCGATCCGGGAACCTTTCGAGCACGTGATCTGTCGCGCTGTCGGGCCTCGTGGCGGGACAGATCGCCTGCTCGACGGCGCCTCAGTCGCGCGGGCCGCCGTCCCCGGAGTCGTCGTGATCCTCGTCGTGCTCGGCGTCGTGCTCGCCGTCCTGCCAACCCACGGTGTCGCGCCGGCGCACGCGCAGCACGACGGCCGCGGCGACGCCCACCGCGGCGAGCACCGCCACGGGGAACAGCCACGCCGTCGCCCACCCGGCCTCGCCGTCGGCGTCGAGGTCCGCGCCGGGGGTGCCGGACCGGTGCGTGCCGTGGCCGTCGTCGGCGGCCGTGTCGCTGGCCGTGTCGCTGGCCGTGGCGCTGGCCGTGGCGGTGGGCGACGCGGTCGTCGGGGTCGCCGTCGCGCTCGCCGTGTCGGTCGGGGTCGGCGTCGGGCTCGGCGAGGCGGCCGCGACGGTGAACGCGAGGTCGCCCTCGATGGGGTGGCCGTCGGAGGAGACGACGCGCCACGCGACGTCCCACTCGCCGCCGGGCAGGTCGGCGGGCAGCGTCGCGACGACGTCCTCGCCATCCACCGCGACCTGCGCCTTCGTCGTCCCGTCGGGAGTCGTGACGGCCACCTGGGCGCCGGAGTCGAGCATGGCTGCGCTGAACACGAGCGTGAGCGTGGTGGGCGGCTCGGCGACCTTCGCGCCGTCGGCCGGGTCGGACGAGACGAGCCGGTCGTGCGCGGCGGCGGGCTGCGCGACGGCGAGGCCGAGCGCGGGGGCCAGCACGGCGGCGAGCAGGACGACGAGGGCGCGACGACGGCGCGCGGGTCGGGGGTGCACGGCCCGACCCTAGCGACCCACTCGCCCGAGCTGTCAGGGCTCGCGGGGGCGGGCGGCGTTCCTACACTCGGGGGGTGGACTTCACCTCGGCCTACGCCCACGGCTTCGCCCGCGTGGCGGCCTGCACCGTCCCCGTCACCGTCGCCGACCCCCGCGCGAACGCGGCCGCGATCCTCGCCGAGGCGCGCGCGTGCCACGACGACGGCGTCGCGGTCGCCGTCTTCCCGGAGCTGTGCGTCTCCGGCTACGCCATCGACGACCTGCACCTCGCCGACGCGCTCCTGGAGGCGACGTCCGACGCGCTCGCCGCGATCGTCGAGGCCAGCGCCGAGCTGCGCCCGCTGCTCGTGGTCGGGGCGCCGCTCGAGGTCGGGAACCGGCTGCTGAACTGCGCCGTCGTCGTGCAGGGCGGGCGGGTGCTGGGCGTCGCCCCCAAGTCGTACCTGCCGAACTACCGCGAGTTCTACGAGAAGCGCTGGTTCGCTCCCGGCGACGACCGGCGCGGCGCCACGGTCACGCTGCCGTTCGCGGACGGCCCGGTGCCCTTCGGCCCCGACCTGCTGTTCGCCGCCGACGACGTCGCCGGGCTCGTCGTGCACGTCGAGGTGTGCGAGGACCTGTGGGTGCCCGTGCCGCCGTCGGCGGAAGCCGCGCTGGCAGGCGCGACGGTGCTGCTCAACCTGTCCGCCAGCCCCATCACGGTGGCGCGGGCCGAGGACCGGCGGCTCATGGTGCGCTCGGCGTCGCACCGCGGGCTCGCCGCGTACGCCTACGCGGCGGCGCAGGGCGAGTCGAGCACGGACCTGTCGTGGGACGGCCAGACGATGGTCTACGAGGTGGGCGACCTGCTCGCCGAGACCGAGCGCTTCCCCGACGGCGCGCGGCGCTCCGTGGCCGACGTCGACCTCGACCGGCTGCGCCAGGAGCGGCTGCGGCAGGGGTCGTTCGACGACAACCGCCGCGCGCTCGGCTCCCGCGTCGAGGGGTTCCGCACCATCGGGTGGACCGTCGACCCGCCGGCGGGCGACGTCGGCCTGCGCCGCAAGGTGGACCGCTTCCCCTTCGTGCCGGACGACCCGGAGCGCCTCGCCCAGGACTGCTACGAGGCGTACTCGATCCAGGTGGCCGGGCTGGAGCAGCGGCTGCGGTCGATCGGGCAGCCGAAGATCGTCATCGGCGTCTCGGGCGGCCTGGACTCGACGCACGCGCTCATCGTCGCGGCGCGCGCCATGGACCGCCTCGGGCGGCCCCGCAGCGACATCCACGCGATCACGATGCCCGGCTTCGCGACGTCGTCTGCGACGAAGGACCGCGCCACCCGGCTCGCGACGTCGCTGGGCGTGCACTTCGAGGAGCTCGACATCCGGCCCGCGGCCGAGCAGATGCTCCGCGACCTGGGCCACCCGTACGGCGCGGGCGAGAAGGTCTACGACGTCACGTTCGAGAACGTGCAGGCCGGCCTGCGCACCGACTACCTGTTCCGGCTCGCGAACCACCGCGGCGGCATCGTGCTCGGCACCGGCGACCTGTCCGAGCTGGCGCTGGGCTGGTGCACGTACGGCGTGGGCGACCAGATGTCGCACTACGCGGTGAACACCGGCGTGCCGAAGACGCTCATCCAGCACCTCATCCGCTGGGTGGCGGACACCGGCCAGTTCGAGGCGGGCACCAACGCCCTGCTCCTGGAGATCCTGGGGCAGGAGATCTCCCCCGAGCTCGTCCCCGCCGAGGAGGGCGAGGCGCCGCAGTCCACGGAGGCCACCATCGGGCCGTACGCGCTGCAGGACTTCACCCTGTTCTGGACGCTGCGGCACGGGCTGCGGCCGTCCAAGATCGCGTTCCTCGCCTGGCACGCCTGGCGCGACCCCGACGCCGGCGAGTGGCCGCCCAACTTCCCGCACGACGAGCGGTCCGCCTACGACCTGGCCACCATCCGGAAGTGGGAGGTCGTCTTCTTCCGCCGGTACTTCTCGTCGCAGTTCAAGCGCTCCGCGCTGCCCAACGGGCCCAAGGTCTCCCCCGGCGGCACCATGTCGCCGCGCGGCGACTGGCGCATGCCGTCCGACGCGTCGGCCGCCGCCTGGCTCGCCGAGCTGGAGGCGAACGTCCCCCTCGACTAGGAATTCACCCCCGCAGGGACCGGCGAGCGCCGGCGGAGTCGCTACGCTCACCCTGCCGAGCACGACGATCGCGCTCCCGGACAGAGACGACGCGTGCCCATGAGACGACGCCCGACCACGCCCCGGCTCGCAATCGCGAGCCTGCTCGCGCTGATTCTCACCGCGACGCTGCTCGACACCGCTGCCGTGGCCGCGGAAGCCACTTCCGACCCTGCGCCGTTGACCCTCACCGGGCTGCCGGACGTCGCGGCGGGGACGTCCGTCACGCCTCTCGGTGCGGCGTGGTCCACCCCCATGACACTGACGCTCACGGGGGACACGTCGCACGTCGCCAGCCTCGCGCTCAGCTCCGTGCAGGACGACTCGTCGGAGACCCCGAAGCGGTCGTCGGCGGTGGACGCCGTTCCCCCGTTCGAGCTGGACTGGACGCCGTCGCAGCACCACGACCCCGGCCGGATCGGCCTCGCGGTGGACGCCACCCTCGACGACGGGACCGTGGTGCGGGTCGCCGGCCGCACGCTGATCGGCGCGCCGCGACCGACGATCAGCGTGTGGAACGACTTCGCGTCGTCGGACCGATCCCACATGCTCGTCGGGGAGCAGTCCTTCGTCACCTGGAGCGCGGACCTGCCGCCCGACGCTCACTACCGTTCGGCCGTCGCCCGGCTCGATGGCGAGGTCGTCTACAGGTGGTACCCCTGGGGTGAGGCGTCGCCCCAGTCGTACGGGCCCTCGCGAGGCCAGTCCCCTACTCTCGAACAGGCGCGTTTCGCCCGGGGCAGGCACCAGTGGGACGTCACGGTGACGGACTGGGCGGGGTGGACGACGACGGGCTCGACCACGTTCGTCGTCGAGGATCCGCTCGCCTGGTCACCGCTGGTGATCACCACGCCGTCCGGCACGAGAGTCACACCGTCGTCGTGGGTGCTGTCAGGAACGCGACTCCGGGTACGGACGACCCTGTCGGCCTCACCGGCCTGGTCGGACCCGGCCATCGACACCTGGATGATGTGGAGCACCGAGGGGAACGGCGAGAACCACCTCTCCGGGGTCAACACGTCCGACGAGGCGCGCTACGCGTGCCTCGGTTCCGGCGGACGCACCCCATGTGCGTTCCCCCTCGCAGTGGACCGCTCGTGGGAAGCCGACTGGGCGTGGCAGAGCACCGGGACCGTGTACGCCACTGCCAACGGCTCCAACACCTCGCAGGCGGAGGCCACGGCGACCTATCGCCTCTACCCTGCCACGCAGATCGTCGCCGGTGCGGCGAGCGTGGACGTCGTGGACAAGGGCGGCTCTGCCACGCTGCGCGCTCGGCTGGTGCGACGCCAGCCTGGTACGGCGGACGGCAAGGGCCCGAGCTTCACCGGGGAGAAGCTGGTCCTCGAACGACACCAGGCGGGCACGTCGACGTGGACCAGGGTCGGCACCTATACCACCGGCGGGCGCGACCGGGTGGCCACGGCCACCGTCCGCCCCTCGGCCACGACCGTCTACCGGTGGCGGCATGCCGACCGGGTCGCGGTGGCGGGCCCTGCGGTCTCGCGCACGCGCACGGTCAAGGTGCGCCCGGCTGTCACGGTCAAGGTCGTGACGGCAGCACCGAGCGCGCGAAAGCCGGCGACGTTCCGCATGACGTCGTCGGTGCCGGCGAGGGGCGGCACGCTCAGCCTCCAGCGGAGGTCGGGCACGACGTGGAAGACGGTGGGCACCGCCAAGCAGGACTCCACGGGACGTGCGACCGTCAGTGTCAGGCTCCCGGCGGGGCCGGTCCTGCTGCGAGCCGTCGCCTCCGCGACGATCGTCTCCGTCCGCGCGGTCAGCCCGACCCGTACGGTCACGGTCGCTCGATGAACGTCCCCTGACGGAGGCGGTCAGGGGCGCGCGACCGGCCCGAACCCGGTCCAGCGCAGCTCGGACGGCAGGTGCCCCATGTCGTTGGAGAGGACCAGGGACGAGCCGCGGTCGTCGCGGTACTCGATCGTCGTGAGGGACGCGTTGCCGTACGGCAGCCCCAGCCAGCTCTCCGGCGGGGCGGCGAGCGCGTCGCGCACCAGCCACGCGACCTGGAACGCGTGCGTAACCAGCACCTCGTGCGTCTCGACGTCGGCGGGGCGCGCGAACCGGGCGGTGAGCGCGGCGGCCAGGCGGGCGCCGTCGGCGGCCTCGGCACGGTCCTCGTCGTCGAAGAAGCCCGCCCACGCGGGCGGTATCGGGTCGGGCAGGTATGGCACGTGGTCCACGAGCTCGGGCGCCGCGGCGACGGGGACGCCCGGGAGCTCCGCGCCCAGCACCTCGGCGGAGCGCACCGCGCGCGGCAGGGGCGAGTGCCAGACGGCGTCGACGGGCAGGGCGGCCAGACGGCGGCCGGCGAGCGCGACCTGCCGCTCCCCCTCGTCCGTCAGCTCGCCGAACCGGTCCGCCGCGCCGTGGCGCAGCACGTGCAGGTGTCGGGTCGGCATCCGCCGACCGTAGCGCCCGTGCCCGTGCCGAACAGGCAGTTGACACCGGTATGACGCCCGTCGAGCCGCCATCCCGGCGTCAACTGCCTGTTCGGCGCCCGGGGTCGACGGCATGATGGCGGGCATGACCTCTCCCATCCGCACCACCCGCTCGTCCGTCGCGATCACGAACGGCTACGTCGTCCCCGTGGACGGCCTGCCGATCGACGGCGGCACCGTCCTGATCACCGACGGCGTCATCGAGGCCGTGGGGGTGGACGTCGTCGTCCCCGACGGCGTCCGCACGCTCGACGCGGGCGGCCGGTGGGTGCTGCCCGGCTTCGTGGAGGCGCACGGGCACGTGGGCGTGCACGAGGAGGCGGAGGGCTGGGCCGGCGACGACACCAACGAGATGACGGCGCCGGACGGCGCGCACCTGCGCGCCCTGGACGCGATCAACATCGAGGAGGAGGGCTTCCGCGACGCCCTCGCCGGCGGCGTGACGTCGGTCGTCGTGAAGCCGGGCTCGGGCAACCCGATCGGCGGCCAGACGGTCGCGATCAAGACGTGGGGCGGCCGCACCGTCGACGAGCAGGTGATCAGCGAGTCCGTGTCGGTGAAGTCGGCCCTCGGCGAGAACCCCAAGCGCGTGTACGGCGACCAGAAGAAGGCGCCGTCGACCCGCCTGGGCGTGGCCGCCGTCATCCGGCAGGCGTTCCTCGACGCGCAGCACTACGTGGCGCAGCGCGACGCGGCGGAGGCCAAGGGCGAGCCGTTCGCCCGCGACCTCGGCAAGGAGACGCTGGGGCGGGTGCTCGCCGGCGAGCTCGCCTGGGACCAGCACACGCACCGCGCGGACGACATCGCCACCGCGCTGCGCCTGGCGGACGAGTTCGGCTACCGCCTCGTGGTCAACCACGGCACCGACGGCGCCGCCGTCGCCGACGTGCTCGCCGAGCGCGACGTGCCGGTGATCTTCGGGCCCATGCTCACGTCGCGCTCCAAGGTGGAGCTGCGCCACCGCGACATCGGCAACCTCGCCCGCCTCGCGGACGCCGGGGTGCGCGTCGCCATCACGACCGACCACCCGGTGGTGCCGATCAACTTCCTCGTGCACCAGGCGTCGTTCGCGGTGAAGGAGGGCCTGGACCCGCAGGTCGCGCTCGAGGCGCTCACGGTGAACCCGGCGTCGTTCCTCGGCCTCGACGACCGCGTCGGCGCGCTCACGCCCGGGCTCGACGGCGACGTCGTCGTCTGGTCCGGCGACCCGCTCGACGTCGGCTCGCGCGCGGAGCACGTCTTCGTCACCGGCACCGAGGTCTACACGTGGGATGCCGGCGCCGACGGCGGGCGCGGCGCAGGCCGCGTGCGCGAGCGGTCGGAGCGCTTCGCCCGCTGACCTTCGGGCCGCCCGCGCTCTCGCCGAACAGGCAGTTGACACCCTGATGGGGTCGAATCCGACCCCATCACGGTGTCAGGTGCCTGTTCGGCACAGAGCTGGGGTCAGTGGGTGAAGCCGGTGCGCTGACCCTCGGTGGGCATCGGGCCGGTGAGGGCGTCGAGGTAGGCGACCTCCTCCTCGAGGTCGGCGAGGAACGACGCCGCCAGGTCCCGGCTGAGGCCGCTGCGCACGACGACGCGCTGCACGGTGACGTCGGTGAGGTCGTCGGGCATGGGGTACGCCGGCACGAGCCAGCCGCGCGTGCGCAGCCGGTCGGACAGGTGGTACAGGTTCCAGTTCTCCGTGTGCCCCGCCTTCAGGCGCCACGCGAAGACGGGGATGTCGGAGCCGTCGTTCCACAGCTCGAACGCGGGCAGCCTCCCGACGCCGTCGGCGAGGTACCGCGCGACGTCCGACGACGCGTGCTGCACGGCCTCGTAACCGGACCTCCCGAGCCGCAGGAACATGTAGTACTGGAGCAGCACCTGCGCCCCGGGCCGGGAGAAGTTCAGCGCGAGGGTGGGCATGTCGCCGCCCAGGTAGCTCACCCGGAACACGAGGCTCTCGGGCAGGGCCTCCTCGTCGCGCCACACCACCCAGCCGAGCCCTGGGTACACGAGGCCGTACTTGTGCCCGGACGTGTTGATCGACGCGACCCGGTCCACCTGGAAGTCCCACACCAGGTCGGGCTGCACGAACGGCGCGACCATCGCCCCCGACGCGCCGTCCACGTGGATGGGCACGTCCAGCCCGGTGGCCGCCTGGATCCGGTCGAGCGCGGCGGCGATCTCGGTGACCGGCTCGTACATGCCCGTGTACGTGACGCCGAGGATGGCGACGACGCCGATGGTGTCCTCGTCGACGTACGTCGAAAGGTCGTACCCATCGAGCACGCGGTGCTCCTCGCTGATGGGCACGTAGCGCGGCTCGACCTCGAAGTAGTTGCAGAACTTCTCCCAGCACACCTGCACGGCGCTGGACATCACGAGGTTGGGGGTGCCGACGGGCTTGCCGGCGTCGCGCCGCGCCTGCTGCCAGCGCCGCTTGAGCGCGAGCCCGGCGAGCATGCACGCCTCCGAGGAGCCGATCGTCGAGGTGCCCATCGCGTGGCGTGGGTCGGGGGCGTGCCAGAGGTCCGCGAGCATCCGCCAGCAGCGGTCCTCGACCGCCGCCGTGGCCGGGTACTCGTCCTTGTCGATCATGTTCTTGTCGGCGGCCTCGAGGTAGAGGCGGCTGGCGTGGTCGTCCATCCACGTGCCGACGAAGGTGGCGAGGTTGAGCCGCGCGTTGCCGTCGAGCATGGCCTCGTCGTGGACGATCTGGAACGCCGTCTCCGGCAGCGACTCCCCCGCCGGCAGGCGGTCGCGCGGCACCGAGCGCGTCTCCCCGGGCCGAACGAAGACGGGGTTGAGCTCGACGTCCCCGCTGCGGGGGCGGCGGCGGCCGCTCCCTCGGGTCCTGCTGACCATGGCGGTTCCCCTCGTCGGTGGCGGGTGCGGCACGTTCGAGCGTAGGTCGGGCCCGGCGGGCTCACCCGGGCAGCCCGGGTGAAGTGAGTTAGGCGACACGTGTTGCCTAACTGAGCCTCTCCGGCGTAGCGTCGAGAACGTCGAGAACGTCGAACAGCGGAGGTGACGGGCATGGACAAGCGGGTCGAGCGCACCGCGGAGGCCCTGCGCGCCGCCGTCCTCGAGCTGGCCGCGGAGCAGGACGTCGCCGACCTCACCGCGTCGGCCGTCGCCGCCCGCGCCGGCATCAACCGGGCCACGTTCTACGACCACGCCGCCAATCCCGCGGACCTCCTGGCCCGCGTGCTCGGCGCCGAGCTCGACCGCATCCGCGCCGAGTTCGACGCCGACGTCCGGGAGGTCGCCGGCCACGCCACCCACGACGACGCCGAGCACGTCGTCGCCCGCTACACGGGCGCGCTGCAGGCCCACGTCGAGGCGCACCTGCCCGTCTACGAGCGGGCCCTCGAGGGCGGGCTCAGCGCACCGCTCGCGCGGCTGCTCGCCGACCACGTCGCCGGCACCCTCACCGACCACCTCCGCGCCCACCCCGGCCTCATGCCCCTCGACCCGGGCACCCCCGCCGACCAGGCCGACCGCTACGCCCGCGCGTTCGCGACGTACGTCGGGCTCGGCACCGTCGGTGCCCTCGAGGTCTGGCTCAGCGCTCCCCCGCCCCGCGACCCCGGGTTCTTCCCGCGCGTCGCCCACGACGCCCTGCCCGCCTGGTGGACCACGCCGTCCCCCTGACGTCCCCTCCGTCCCGGGACATTCGTGTCCCAGGCGGGCAGGTGCACCCACTCACCACAGCACGGCAGCAGAACCACGAAGGAGGCCGACATGGCCGTCAGCACAGGAAGCCGCGTCCACAACAAGGTCGCGATCATCACCGGGGGCACCGGCGGGATGGGCGTCACCCACGCCCGCGCGCTGGTCGCGGAGGGCGCCAAGGTCGTCGTCGCCGACCTCGACGACGCGAAGGGCGAGGCCCTCGCCGCCGAGCTCAACGGCGACCGCACGGACGTCGCCCGCTACGTCCACCTCGACGTCACCAGCGAGGACGACTGGGCGAAGGCCGTCGCGTTCACGCTGGAGGAGTTCGGCCGCGTCGACGTGCTCGTCAACAACGCAGGCATCGCGAACGGCGGCCCGATCACCGAGTTCGACACCGACGCCTGGCGCCGGATCATCGACATCAACCTCACCGGCGTGTTCCTGGGGATCCGCGCCGTCTCGCCGATCATGGCGAAGGCGGGCTCCGGGTCCATCATCAACATCTCGTCCGTGGAGGGCATGCGCGGCAGTGCCGGCCTGCACGGGTACGTGGCCTCCAAGTTCGGCGTCCGCGGGCTCACCAAGTCCGTCGCGCTGGACCTCGGCCCGTACGGCGTGCGCGTCAACTCCGTGCACCCCGGGTTCATCTCCACGCCCATGACGGCGTCCCTGAACCCCGACGACCTGCTCATCCCGCTGGGCCGCGCCGCCGACCCGGCGGAGGTGTCGCAGATGATCGTCTTCCTTGCCAGCGACGAGTCCAGTTACTCCACCGGCTCCGAGTTCGTCGTCGACGGCGGCCTCATCGCCGGCGTGCCCTCGAAGAAGGGCCACGGCCAGCTCTGACGGTCACATGCTGTCGGCGATGACGGGGCGCGTGTAGTACGGGAAGGTCTTCACCTTGCCGCTGTCCGGGATCCACACCAGGACGGTGGAGGCCTGCTGCTGGTAGAGCAGCGCCCCGGCGTCGCCGTTGACGGCGTCGAACGGCGGGTTCCAGTGCCAACCCGCGTCGTCGTGCTGGACCTTCTGCGTGTGCCGCTGGTCGATCACCGCGTAGGCGCCGCCGTCGGCCGGGACGACGTGCACGCTCTCGTCGTCGAACAGCTCGGAGTCGAGGGACCACGTCGACGGGGAGTCGTCGTCCGCCATGCCTTCCTCGATGCGGCCCACGTAGAGCTCGCGCAGGGCCTTGACGCCGGCGAGGTCGCCCAGCAGCTTCGACTTCTTGCCGGTGCTGACGTAGGCGTTCATGGCCTTGGCGACCTTCTGAGCCTTCGCGAGCTGGGCTTCCGTGGGGTCGGTGGCCGCCTCTGGGAAGTTCTCGACCTCCGACACCGGCACGGAGATGCCACTGCGCACCTTCCACGGCTGGTCCGCGGCCACCTTGACGACGAGGGAGGCGGTCGTGAACTTCGGTTCCTTCTCCTTCGCCGTGTCGTCCTTCGCGTCCTTCTTCTCGTCGGCCGAGCTGGTCGTCTCACCGTGGACGACGGCCCACATCGGGTAGGAGTCGAACGACGGCGACGAGACCCACTCGCCCGTCGTCGTCAGCCGCTCGACGTCGCCCTTCGCCTTCTTCGCGCCCTCCTCCTTGCTCGCGGCCTGGTTGTACCGGGTCCAGTAGAGGTCGCCCTCGAGCGCGACGCCCGTGTCCGCCGTCGACCAGCGCGACGAGTCGTACTTCGGTGCGGCGGCGGCCTTGATCGCCGCGTTGTTGCGCTTGTCGTAACCGGCCCACAGCGCGTCGACGTCGTCGGCCGTGAGGGCGACCTTCCGCTCCTGCCTGGCGGGCATCTCCGCGGGGAGCGTCGGCACGACGGCGCACGCGCCGAGCGGCAGCACCAGCGCCCCCGCACCGACGACGGCGGCGACTCGGCGGGTCGTGGTGCCCGTCGCGGCCCTCTCCCGCGGCTCCTCGGCGTCGTCGGAGGCCGGCTCCGCGTCCGTCGGGTCGACGACGTCGTCCGCCCCGCCGGACCCGCGGGGGCGACGGCGCCGGAGCAGGAACGACGCCGCGGCCAGGAGCGCACCCGCGCCGGCCACGAGGAGGAGGAACCGGAAGGCGCCCGGCACCGTGAACCCGATCGACGCGGTGACGGGTGCCCCGTCGGGCGAGTAGATCAGGAACTGCGGCGCCAGTCCGTCGACCGGGTACGAGAGCGCCTGCTCCCCGGCGCCGGACACGGAGTCGAACCAGTCGATGCCGCGCGGGTCCGGCATCGCGTCCTCGCCGGGGTCCACCGCCCCCGCCAGGGAGCCGATGTTCACCTGGAAGATCCGGAAGGCGTCATGGTCGGCGACGACGTCCGAGACGTCCACCGGGTGGCCGACGCCGACGAAGACCTCGCCCTTCCTGGCCTCGGCGGTCACCCGGACCGCGAGGTTCTCGACGTCCAGCAGCCCGCGCGCCGTGTACGCCGTGCCGGTGGAGAACGTCGTGTCGCCGGCGACGACGGTGTCGTCCGGCCCCACGACCCATGCCGCGGCCGCGCCGACCACGAGCACCAGGCCCCCGACGACGGCCAGCAGGACCCTTCCGACGACGCGCATGAACTCCCCCTCGACGATTGCCGACGAGGGTAGGCGGCCGTTCGAGGGGCGGACAGGATCGCCCGGATGCTGGGACTTGCGCGGGGCTACAGTCCCTCGAGGAACTCCTCCATGAGGGGCCCGGCGGTGTCCGACCCGCGGTGGCCGTCCTCGACGAAGACGGCCACCGCGAGGTCGTCCACGATCGCCAGCATCCACACGTGCTGCTTCGAGCCGTCGCCGTACTGCGCGGTGCCGGTCTTGGCGCCGACGATGCCGGGCACGTCCTGCAGCATGTCGGCGCTGCCCTCGGTGACGACGCCGTGCATCAGCCGGCGCAGCACCTTCGCCTCGTCCTCGCTGACGCCCGGGGTGGACGGCTTCGCCTCGTCCTTCTTCTCGTCGCCGCGCACCAGCACCGGCTCGACGCGCTGACCGGCGGCGACGCTCGCCGCGACCGTCGCCATGCCGAGCGGCGACGCCTGGATCTTGCCCTGGCCGATCATCGACGCCGCGTGCTCGGTCTCCCCGGCCTCGGCCGGCACCGCGCCGAGGAACGCGCCGATGCCCATCGACTCCGCCGCGACCTTCTCGTCGACCAGGCCCAGGTCGGACGCCGCGGTCGCGAGGTCCGACTGCGCGACCTTGTCGCGCTGGCCGATCATCGCGGTGTTGCACGAGTGCGCGAAGGCGGTGCTCAGCGGCACGTTCCCGGTGGCCGACGACGGGTAGCCGGGCACGTTGCCGAAGGAGCGCCCGTCCACCGTGATCGAGGTGGGGCAGGAGACCTTCGTGTCCGGGGTGATCCCCGCGCGCCCGAAGGCGAGCGCGTCGACCACCTTGAACGTGGATCCCGGCGGGTACTGGCCGAGCGTCGCGGTGGACCAACCCTCGCTGCCCGGCCCGCTCGCCGCGGCGAGCACCGCGCCGTCGGACGGCCGGATGGCGACGATGGCGCTGGCCGGGTCGACGTCGTCGAGGACGTCCTCCGCGTGCTCCTGCATGTCCTGGTCGAGCGTGGTCTTCACCGCCGTGCCGTCCACCGCGTCCACGCGGTACAGCTCGCGCTTGGCGTCCTTGTCCTCGGTGGGCTCGCCGTCGAGGCCGACGTCGCCGTCCGCGCCGCCGGCGGGCACGACGCTCACGACGACGCCGGGGTGCCCCGTGAGCTGGTCGTCGTAGGCCGCCTGCATGCCCGAGAGGCCCACCACGTCGCCGGCCTGGATCGCGCCCTTCGACTTCTCGACCACCTCCTGGGTGGCCTCGCCCACCCGGCCCAGGATCGGCTTGGCGAAGGTGCTGGTGGGGCCCAGCTCCTGCTCGTCCTCGATCGCCCGCACGCCGATGATGTCCAGCGCGTCGTCGACCGTGAAGTCCACGCCCGAGTCCTTCTTGCGGATGGTGATCGCCTCGACGAACGCCTTGTCGCCCGCGGCCTCGACCTTGGCGAAGAACTCGTTCGGCTCGAGCCCCACGAGCTGGGCGAGGTCGCGCGCCGCCGACTCCTGACCGAGCCCCTCGACCGCCGTCTTGTCGACCCCGAGGTGCCAGACCCCGCGGGACGTCACCATCGGCTCGTCGTCGCCGTCCAGGAGGTCGCCGCGGTCGGCGTCGAGCGTGGTGACCTTGAGGCGCTCGCCGGGGGCGAGGTCCGGCACCAGCACGTCCGGGCTCCAGGTGGTGCGCCAGGCCCCCTCGCCCTTGCCGCCCTCCGGCGCCGCGTACACGAGGTGGGCCGTGGTCGAGTACGCCCAGGAGAGGTCGCGGCCCAGCGGCCACGCCCAGTCAAGGGTCACGTCCGCCGTCGTCGCGCCGTCCTTCGTGACCACCTTGCCGACGTCCGCGACCTTCACGGTGTGCTCCCGCTCGCCTGCCGAGTCGACCAGCGGCTCCAGCACCTGCGTGAGCTGGGCCTGGGGGTTCACCGACCCGGGCACCTTCAGCGGCACGTCGGCGACGTCGCCGGCGAGCAGCGCGGTCGCGAGCGCCTGTGCCGCGTCGTCGACCGGGGGGACGTCGGGGCCGGAGCAAGCCACCAGGGGCACGGCCACCACAGGGGCCAGGACGGCTGCGAGGGCGAGGCGGTAGCGGCGCACCTTGGCGAGGTTATCGGCTTCCTGGCAGTCTTGACGGCATGTCCCCCCGTGTCCTGGTAACGGTGCTGCATAGATTCTGTGCGGCCTCCGTCGCCGGGGCCGTGGCGGCCCTCGGGGTCGTCGTGCCGGCGGCCGTCGCGGGCGCCGCGATCCCCGTCCCCCGGCCCGACGACGCGATGGTGCTGACCCGCGCGTGGACCCCCGTGGACGACCCCGCCGACCCGCTGGTGCTGGTGAACAAGTCCCGCCCGATCAGCCCGCGCGGCTGGGCCCCCGACGACCTCGTGAAGCCCGACGTCCCCGCCCTCGGCGGCCACGACCGGATGCGACCGCGGGCGGCGCGCGCCCTGGAGCGCCTGGCCGCCGCGGCGGACGACGCCACGGGCCGGACGCTGGTGCTGGCGTCGGCGTTCCGGTCGATGCCGGACCAGCGGCGCCTGTACGCGCGGTACGTCGCCGGGCACGGCAGCGACGACGCGGACACCTTCTCCGCGCGGCCCGGGTTCTCGGAGCACCAGACGGGGCTGGCCGTCGACGTCGCGCAGCAGGGCACGTCGTACCTGCGCTTCGGTCGCACGGAGACCGGCCGCTGGGTGGCGAGGAACGCGTGGCGGTACGGGTTCGTCGTGCGGTACCCGAAGGGCGCGGCCGACGTCACGGGCTACTCGGCCGAACCGTGGCACCTGCGGTACGTGGGGCCCGCCCTCACGACCCGCATGCACCTGGCCGGCATCACCACCCTCGAGGAGGCGTTCGGCGTCGCGTCGGCGCCCGACTACGGACGCTAGGCGAGGGCGCGGCCGAGCCTCTGCACCGCCTCGGTGAGCACCGCCGACGACGTGGCGAGGTTGATCCGCAGCCACCCCGCGCCGCCCGCGCCGAACCGCACGCCGTCGTCGAGGGCGACGCGGCCGCGCTCCAGCACGAGGCCGGCCGCGCCCGCCGCGGGGACGTCGTCGGGCAGGGCCTCACGGACGTCGAGCCACGCCAGGTAGGTCGCGTCCGCGGGCTGGAGGCGCACGGCGGGGGCGTGCTCGGCGAGCAGCTCGCCCACGAGGGCACGGTTGCGGTGCACGCCGGCGAGGAGCGCGTCGAGCCACGGCCCGCCGTCGCGGTAGGCCGCGGCGTGGGCCAGCACGGCGAGGTGGTTGACGGCGTGCCCGGCCTCCTCGGGGATGCGCCGCAGGTCCGCGGCGGCGTCGGGCCCGGCGAGCAGGGTGGCCGCGCGCAGCCCGGCGAGGTTGAACGCCTTCGACGCCGACTGCACGACGATCGCCCGATCCGAGCCCGCCACGGACAGCAGCGGCACGAACGGCGCGGCGCCGGCCGCGACCCGGTCGAACGTGAACGGCGCGTGGATCTCGTCGGCCAGGACCCGCACGCCGTACCGGTCCGCCAGCGCGAGGACCGCCTCGAGCTCGGCACGCGCGTGCGCCGTGCCGGTGGGGTTGTGCGGGTTGCACAGGAGCAGGACGGCGCGCCGCCCCGACCCCGGCCCGGTGCCGTGGGCGGCCGCGCCCGTAGCGCGCGCGAACGCGTCCTCCAGCGTGCCGAGGTCGAGGCGCAGGTCCGCAGTGAGCGGCGCCTCCAGCACCTGGCGGCCCTCGTTCCCCGGGAAGCCGTAGAACGGCGGGTACACCGGCGGCGTGACGACGACGGCGTCCCCGGGCGACGTGAGCACGCGCAGCGCCTCGACGACGGCCACCATGACGTCCGGCATCGTGCGGCTGGACGCGACGTCGGGCGCCCACCCCCACCGCTCCTGCGCGAACGGCGCGAGCGCCTCCGCGTACGTCGTGCCGATGTCGTACCCCGTGTCGCCGACGTCCAGCGCCGCGCGCACCGCGTCCGCGACGCACGGGGCGACGGGCGTGTCCATCTCCGCGACGAACAGCGGCAGCACGTCCGGCGGGTACACCCGCCACTTCACCGACGTGCGGCGGCGCAGGTCGTCCAGGGTGAGCTGCTCCAACGGGTTGTCGACGGCGGTCGTCGTGGTCTCGTGCGTCACGGCTCCCGGTCTACCAGAGCGGACGAGCCCCGACGTAGCGATTCCTCCGCGTCCCGGGCGGGGGCCCGGGGGGATAGCGACGTCACGGCGGCCGGCAGGTCGGCGCGCAGCCCCGTCTCGTATAAACAACAGACGCGGCCGACGAAGGTGCAAGGGT
>NZ_JBHWYY010000045.1:16414-31516 GCF_042728595.1 Isoptericola sp. NPDC060185
CTCCCTTTTTTTTGGGGGGTTGGGGGGGGTGTTTTTTTTTTTACTCCCCCCGGGTACACCCTGGGCGCACGCCCCCCTTTTTTGGTTTCCCCCGGGGCCCGGGGCGGGGACACGGAGGAATCGCTACGTCACGGCTGCCGACTGGTCGACGCTCAGCCTGCGGTGGCCGCCGGCCGCACGACGGGCGACCACTGCTCCTCGACGAGGGCTGGGCGGTCGTCGTCGGTGCGGCCGGCCCAGCGGCGCGCGTCCTCGATGGTGGCGGCGAGCAGGCCGCGGAGGCGGGCGTCGGTGTCGGGCACGAAGGCCTCGCTGATGCCCTGCACGGCGGTGGACACGACCGACGGCGCGGCGTCGCGCACGAACCGCTTGGGCCGCACGCGCGTGCCCTCGCAGAACCGGTAGGCCCACTCGGCGGTCTTGGGCGACGCGGCGAGGGCGTCGGCGCTCTCCGGGGCGAGGGTGCCCTCGGGGCGCCCGTCCAGCACGTCGAGCATGCGCTCGGCGCCGATGATCGCCACGGCCAGCGTCTGCTGCCGGTCCGCGGGCGCGACGGGCAGCGCCGTCTGGGCCGCCCGCAGCGCGATCTGGACGTCCCAGCGCGGGTCGGAGCTGGTCAGCCCGATCACGGACGGGATGAGCGGCGCGAGCTGCGGCCGGTTCGCGTCGGCGGTCAGGTCGTTGACGGCGCGGGCCAGCATCGCGAGCAGCGGGTGCGTGCACTGGGGATGGTCGCTCCAGCGTTCACCGGCCAGGAACGACGCGAGCTCCATGAAGCACGCACCCTTCTTCGGGTTCCGGTGCTTGCCACGCCCCAGCATCGGCAGCGCGTCGAAAGCGCCTGCTACAGATCCAGCCACGAGTCCACCCCCGTATCGGTCCGGTCCCCCCAGTGTGCGTCCGCTGTGACCCAGGTCGCAACGGATGCCGGGTGAGAACGCGCCCGCAGGTCTCTGAGGTGCCCCGCCGCCGAGGACCGGGCGGTCGCCCGATCCCCGGGCCCGGACCTCAGGACGAGCGTCGTCGGCACCAGATCGAGGGGCCGGCGGGGCCGGCCGGAGAGGGGAACGGCATGGACCAGATGATCGGGTTCGACCGGGCGATCGCGGGGGCACGCGAGCTGCGGCGGGAGCGCCGCGCCCGCCCGCGCCGCGGCACGACCGCCCCGCTGCGGGCGCTGGCCTGCTGGGTGGTCGCCGTCGTGCCGGGGCTGCGCGGCCGGGGCGTGCCAGGACGCGCGGTGCGCCCGCACGGCGCCGCGCTGACCGGGGCCGACGGCGGCGGCGCCCCTACCTCAGACCCGGCGCGGTCGGCGTCGGACGCCGTCTGAGGTACCCCCGGCGCGAAGACCGGGCAGTTGACCGATCCGGCCCCCGGGGCCTCAGGACGACCGTGGGCAGCACGAGATCAGGAGAGCCGGCGGTGGCCGGCACGGAAGGCCGGGAGGACCGGCCGGTGAGGGGATCGAGATGGACCAGATGATCGGTTTCGACCGGGCGATCCAGGCGGAGCTCGAGTACCGGCGGGAGGCGCTCGCCCGCTCCTACCAGCGCGGCACGCCCGCCCCGGTGCGGGCGGTGGGCCGCTGGGCGGCGGACGTCGTGCGGCGGCTGCGCGCCACGCGGGGCGCGGCGCAGCAGCTCGGCGCGACGCTCGACGCGGTCTCGGCACGGACCGACGCGTCGGAGTGGGACCGCGCGGTCACGCGGCGGGCCGAGCAGATCGGGCACGGGCTCGACGCGTTCCGACCGCAGGACGGCGCCGGGCGCCGGGCCGCCTGACCGGGCCGTGCGACGATGACCGGCACGACCCCGGGGACGACGGCGCACGCGGCCGCCGGCGCCGGAAAAGCAGCGGCGGGTGTGGGTGCCCGGTGGGACGATCACCTGGTGCGACGTTCCAGCGAGGTCCCCCTGATCGCCCGTCAGGACGAGGTCACCGCCTTCCGCGGTGCGCTGGAGCGCGCCGCGGAGGGCGAGCCGGGCGTGCTGCTGCTCGGCGGCGACGCCGGCGTGGGCAAGACGCGCCTGGTCACCCACCTCGCGGACCTCGCGCGCGACGCCGGGGCGCGCGTCGTCGTCGCGCACTGCGTGGACCTGGGCGACGTCGGCATCCCCTACCTGCCGTTCACCGAGGCGCTGGGCGAGCTGCGGACGGTCCCGGCCGTGGCCGAGGTGGTCGCCGGGAGGCCCGCGCTGACCCGCCTGCTCGACCCGGCCGGCGGCTCGGGCACCGACCACGCGGAGCGGCTGCAGCTGCTCGACGGCGTCGCGGGCAGCCTCGCGGCCGCCGGGCGCGCGGGGTCCCCGCTGGTCCTGGTCCTCGAGGACCTGCACTGGGCGGACGAGTCCACGCGGGACGTGCTGCGGTTCGTGGTCGCGCGGATGCGCTCGGAGCACCTGCTCGTGGTCGCGACGTACCGCAGCGACGACGTGCACCGCCGTCACCCGCTGCGCCCCGTCATCGCCGAGCTGCACCGCCAGCGCCCCGTGGAGCACGTGGAGCTGGCCCCCTTCACCCCCGACGAGCTGCGCGAGTTCACCACCGCGACCCGCGGGGAGCCCCTCGACGACGCCGAGTTCGACGCGGTGCGCACCCGTTCCGACGGCAACGCGTTCTTCGCGGAGGAGCTGCTCGACGCCGGGCAGCCGTCCGCCGTCCTGCCCTGGTCGCTCGCCGACGTGCTGCACACGCGGCTGCAGCGGCTCGACCCGGCCGTGCAGCAGCTGGTGCGGCTCGCGGCCGTCGCGGGCCGGCAGGTGGACGAGGCGCTGCTGCGCGCCGCCGCGCCCCGCCTGGCCGGCCTCGATGCCCCCGGCGCCGCGGACGCGGCCCTGCGCGAGGCCGTGGCGCAGCAGGTGCTGGGCGTGGAGGGCCAGCAGGTGGCCTTCCGGCACGCCCTCGTCGCCGAGGCGCTCGTGCTCGACCTGCTGCCCGGCGAGCGCACGACGATGCACCGCGCGTACCTCGAGGCGCTGCGCGCCGACCCGTCGCTCGGCTCGGCCGCCAAGCGCGCCCACCACGCGCTGCAGGGGCACGACCTCACCGCCGCGCTCGTCGCGTCGCGCGACGCGGCCCGCCGCGCCGCCGAGCTGCTCGCCCCCGCCGAGGAGCTGCGGCACCTGGAGCAGGTGCTGTCCCTGTGGGAGTCGGTGCCCGACGCCGAGGAGCTGCTCGGCGACGACCGCGTCGCCCTGGCGCTCGAGACCGCCACGGCCGCCAGCTCCGCCGGCCTGGCGATCCGCGCGGAGCAGCTGGCCCGGCGCGCCGTGGAGGGCCTCGCCGACGACCCCGACCGGCAGGCCCGCCTGCGGCACGTGCTGGTGCGCTACGTGCTGGACCTGGAGTCGCTGGACGACGCCCTCGCCCAGTCCACCGCCGCGCTCGACGTGCTGCTCCCGGGCGCCACGGCGGCCGGCGAGACAACGGGTGGCACGGCCGCCGTCCCCGAGGTCTCCGACGCGGGCGCGACGCCGGAGCTCGCGTGGACGCTCGCCGTGCACGCGCGTGTCCTGCTCACGGTGGACCGGGACGACGAGGCCGGGGTCTTCGCCCGCCAGGCCGTCGACGTCGCGCGCCGCGCCGACGCCCCCGACGCGGAGGCCGACGCCCTCACCACGCTCGCCGTGCTGGAGGTCGGCAGCCCGGACACCGCGGCCGACCTCATCGACCGCGCCCGCGAGCGCGCCGTCGTCGCCGGCGACCTGCGCACCGAGATGCGCAGCTGGTACATCCTCGCCACCACACACTTCTACGCGGGGCACCTCGAGGAGGCCGACCGCGTCCTGCAGGCCGCCATCGAGCGCGGCCGCAGCACCGGCGTCATCTGGGGCGTGTACGGGGTGCAGCTGCTCGACCTCGCGCTGCTGATCCCCTACTTCTGCGGCGACCTCACCGACCAGCCGATCCCGGACGGCGCGCCCGCGCCCGCCCTCGTCTACCTGGACACCAACCGCCTCTACGCGGCCACCGCACGCACGGGCGGCGACGCCGTCGCCGCGGCCGAGGCGCTGCGGCCGTCGTGGGAGCTGGACGGGCAGATCGCGCTCGTCGCGGGCGGCACGCTCGCCGACGCGCTGACGTGGGCGGGCCGGTACGACGAGGCCGTCGCGACGGCCGAGGAGGTCGCGGCGCACGTCGGCGCCACCTGGTCCGAGTTCTTCCTGGGCCGCATCTGGCTGTCCGCGCTGGCCCTGGCGGGCCTGGCCGAGGGCGCCGAGGCGGGCCCGCACGACGGCGACGCCGCCCGGGCGCTGCTGGAGCGCGGCGACGAGCTGCTCGCCGTCGCGCAGGAGACGGCGCGGCGCGGGCGCCCGCGCGGCGGCACGCTCGGCCCCGAGGGGCGGGGGTGGCTGCGGCGCGCGGCCGCGGAGCACTCCCGGCTGCGCGCCGCACTCACCGACGCCCCCGCCGACCCGGGGCTCTGGGAGGAGACGGTGAAGGAGTTCGGCTTCGGCTACCGGTACGAGGTGGCCCGGTCGCGCTTCCGTTGGGCGCAGGCGCTGCGCGCCTCCGGCGACGTCCCGGCCGCCGAGGTCGAGGCGGCGGAGGCGCTCGGCGAGGCGCTCGACATGGGCGCGGCGCCGCTGGCCGACGCGATCCACGCCTGGGGACGGCGCGCCCGCGTGCCGCTGCCGGGCGCGCGCCGCACCACGTCGGTCCTCACCGAGCGCGAGGAGGAGGTGCTGACGCTCGTCGCGCAGGGGCTGAGCAACCGGCAGATCGGCGAGCGCCTGTACATCTCGACGAAGACGGTCAGCGTGCACGTGTCCAACCTGCTCGCGAAGCTCGGGGTCTCGGGGCGGGCCGAGGCGGTCGCCGTCGCGCACCGGCGCGGTCTCCTCAGCGTCTGAGTGCCCAGGGTCCATACTGGGCGCGTGCCGGAAGCCCAGGCTGTCGGCTCCCCGCCCGGACCTCCGCCCGGGCCGGTGCCCCGTCCCACGTCGGATCGCGTGCCCGGGCCGCCGGCCGGTCCGACCGTCGGCGAGCCGCTCGCAGACGAGGTGTTCGACCGCATCGCGCGGCTCGTGCACCGTCAGCTCGGCGTGCCCGCCGCCGCCGTCGTCATGCTGACCGACGACGGGGACGTCAGGACGCTGCCCGGCGCCGTCGGCTTCCCCGAGGCCGCGCAGCGCAGCCGCCGCATCGAGCTGCCCCGCCCCCTGACGACGATCGTCGCGCAGACCCGCACGCCGCTGGTGGTGCGCGACGCCGACGACGACCCGCGGGTGGACGGCCGGCACACCATCGGCGAGCTCGTCCTCGCCGCGTACGCCGGGTACCCGATCGAGGACGCGCGCGGGCACGTCGTCGGGGCGCTGTGGGCGGTGTCGTCGGAGCCGCGCACCTGGACGGAGACGGACCTCGCGACGCTGGCCGACCTGTCCGCGGCCGCGTCCGGCGAGCTGCGGCTGCGCGCGGAGCGCGAGCGCGCCCGCCTGGCCGAGCAGGTCGCGTTCCGTGCGCACCGCCGCTCCCGGTTCCTGCTGGGGCTGTCGGAGCGGTTCGCGCGCGTCACGACGCTGGACGAGGTCGAGGACGCCATCGCGCACGTCATCGGCACCGGGACGGGCGCCCGCTGGGTGTCGCTCGCGCTGGTGGACGCGGACCGCCGGCACCTGTCGTTCTTCACCGTCGGGCACCACCACCCCGGCGAGCCCGCGCTGCGCAGCACCCGCCTGGACGCACCGCGGCCCGACACGCACGTGGTGCGCAGCCGCACCGCGCTGCGGTTCCGCGACCACGCGGAGATGGTGGCGGGCTACCCAGAGATGATGCCGGTGGGCTCCGTCTCGGAGGGCGCGCGATCGTTCCTGCCCGTGATGTCGAACGGGATGGTCGTGGGCGTCATCGCCTGCGTGTGGGACCAGGCGCGCGAGCACGACGCCGAGACCGCGGCCCTCGAGTCGACCATCAGCCGGTACGTCGCCCTCGCGCTGGAGCGGGTGGCGCTGCTGGAGGCGCGGCGGCGGGTCGCGACCACGCTGCAGGAGTCGATGCTCACCGCGCCGCCCGCGGTGGCCCACCTCGACATCGCGACCACCTACTCCCCCGCTGCCCGCACCGACCAGGTGGGCGGCGACTGGTACGACGCCGTCGTGCGTGACGACGGCACCGCGATCGTGATGATCGGCGACGTCGCGGGCCACGACGTGCACGCCGCTGCGCAGATGGGCCAGCTGCGCTCCATGCTGCGGGCGCTCGCGTGGAGCCACGACGAGTCGCCGGCCGGGCTGCTCACCCGCCTCGACAAGGCCAACGCGCGCCTCGGCCCCCGCGCGATGGCGACCGCCGTCGTCGCGCGGCTGGACCGCGACCCGGCGCCGGGTCCCGAGGACCGGCCAGAGGGCGCCGAGCCGCCCGAGCGCGCCTACACCCTCACGTGGTCGGTGGCGGGCCACCCGCCGCCGATGGTGCTGCGCCGCGACGGCCGCGTGGAGCGGCTGGACGAGACGCCCGACCTGCTGCTCGGCGTCGTCCCGTCCACGGCCCGCGTCGACCGCACCGCCCGCCTGCTGCCCGGCGACACCCTCGTCCTCTACACGGACGGTCTCGTCGAGCGCCGCGGCGTCCCCAGCGACCAGCGCCTGTCGGACCTGGAGGGCGTGCTGCGGGGCTCCTACGGCGAGGCGACGTCCGCCGTGCCCCGGGCGCTCGTGCGCGGGCTCGTCGGGGACGCGCAGCGCGACGACGTCGCCGTGCTCGCGGTGCGCGTGCGCGTCCCCGCGCCGTCCGGGCCCCCGTCGTCGGCCGGGCCCGCGAAGGCGGAGCGGCGCGTCGCGGACGACGACCTGAGCGACCTCGGGCCCGCGCGTCGCTGGGTGGACGACGTGCTCGAGTCGTGCGACGTGTCCGACGAGCTGCGCCGTACGGCGATGCTGCTGACCAGCGAGGTGCTGACCAACGCGCTGGAGCACGGCGAGGGGCCCATCACCGCGACCGTCGAGGTGGACGGGCGGCGCCTGCGCGTGGGGGTCCGCGACGGCAGCACGGCCGAGCCGGAGCTGCAGTCCCCGCAGCCGCAGGACCTGTCCGGCCGCGGCGTGCTGTTCCTGGACCGACTCGCGTCGCGGTGGGGCGTGGAGCGGCACGACGGCTCCGACGCCGTGGGCCGGCACTCCGGCGTCGTCGAGGGCAAGACCGTGTGGTTCGAGATCGACCGCGCGGCCCGCCCGCTCACCGGCACCATCTCGCGGGTGCGGCCCCCGACGCCCGCCACCGGCACGGTCCCCCTGGTCGAGCGCGTGCTCCGCGACGACCGGCGCTGAGCGCGGCCTCCTCGCGCCGTCGCACCGTTCGTCGCCCCGGGCGACGCCCGCACGGGTGTCGGCGGTCCGTCGTACGGTGTGAGGCGTGACACACACCGCCCAGCGCAGCGCGCCCGCGCCGTCGACCACGGCTCCGGGCGACGGCACCTCCGACGACGTCGGCGCCCTCCTCGAGCAGTACCGCCGCGAGCTCACCGGCTACTGCTACCGCATGCTCGGCGGCGCGTTCGAGGCCGACGACGCGGTGCAGGAGACGCTGCTGCGCGCCTGGCGGTCGTACGACCGGTTCGAGGGCCGCTCGTCGCTGCGCTCGTGGCTGTACCGCATCGCGACCAACGTGTGCTTCGACCACCTCGGGTCGTCGAAGCGGCGCGAGCGTCCCATGGGGCTCGGCGGCCCGCAGCCCGCGGAGGAGCAGTACTTCGGCGACGTGCTCGCCGAGGACCGGTGGCTCGAGCCCGTGCCCGACGACGCCGTCCTGCCGCGCGAGGGCGACCCGGCGGACGTCGCCGTCGGGCGCGAGTCGATCCGCCTCGCGTTCGTCGCCGCCCTGCAGCACCTGCCGCCGCGGCAGCGCGCGGTGCTCGTGCTGCGCGAGGTGCTGCGCTGGTCGGCCGCGGAGGTCGCCGAGCTCCTCGACACCACGGTCGCGTCCGTGAACAGCGCGCTGCAGCGGGCCCGCGCCACCCTCGGCAGCAAGGGACTGCGACGCCCCGGCGACGCCGCCGACGCGGAGGCCGCCGCGGGCGCGGAGGCCCGGTGGGACCAGATCGACCAGGACCTGCTGGAGAAGTACCTGGACGCCTTCGAGCGCTACGACATGGAGGCCCTCGTCGCCCTCCTGCACGACGACGCCGTCCTCAACATGCCGCCGTACACGATGTGGGTGCACGGCAGCGGCGAGGTGATCCGCTGGATGACGGGGCCGGGCGCCGGCTGCCGCGGCTCGCGGTGCCTGCCCGTGCAGGCGAACGGCTCCATGGCATATGCGCAGTACCGGCAGGACCCGGCGGGCGGTTGGTCGCCGTGGGGGCTCGCCGTCCTCGAGGACGACGGCAGCGGGCGGATCACCGGCATCACCACGTTCCTCGACACCGCCACCTGGTTCCCCCGCTTCGGCCTGCCGGACCGACTGCCCGCGCTGTGACCTGCGTCGCGGGCCGCGATCCGCCGCGCCCCGCGACCTCCCCTGGGCTACGTTTTCCCGCATGACCACGGACGCCCCGCAGCCCGAGGGCGACGACGAGGTCGACGACTCCGTCCGCCCGGTGCAGCACGACAGCCGCAACCCGCCGCGGTGGCTGCCGAAGGCGCTGGCGATGGTCGTCGTGGCGGTGTTCGTCGCCACCTTCCTGTCGTACGCGTTCGGCCAGCTCGGCGGGCTGGCCGTCAACGTCCTCATCTCGTTCTTCGTCGCGCTCGCCCTGGAGCCGATCGTCGTGTGGCTGGTACGCCACGGCTGGCGGCGCGGCGCGGCGGCGGGCGCCTCCCTGGGCGGGGCGATCGTCGTCGTCGCGGGCGTGCTGGCCCTGTTCGGCAACCTGTTCGTGCAGCAGCTGATCCAGCTCGTCTCCTCGCTGCCCGACCTCTACGCCAGCATCCAGAGCGGCATCGAGGCGCGCTGGGACGTCACCGTCCCCGACTCCGACGACCTCGTCGCGCAGGCCATCGACCAGTGGGGCCAGGACGTCGCCACGGGCGCCCTCAGCATCGGCGCGTCCATCGTGGGTGTCCTGTTCGCGATCACCACGATCCTGCTCATCACCTACTACCTGATGGCGGCAGGGCCGAAGTTCCGGGCCGCAGTCTGCTCGTGGCTGCGCCCCGACCGGCAGCAGGAGGTGCTGACCCTGTGGGAGATCACGCAGGTGAAGGTCTCCGACTTCATCAGCTCCCGCGTCGTGCTCGCCGCCCTGTCGAGCGTCTTCACGTTCGTGTTCCTGCTGATCGTGCACACGCCGTACGCGCTGCCCCTGGCCGTGTTCACGGGCGTGGTGTCGCAGTTCGTGCCCACCATCGGCACGTACATCGGCGGCGCGCTGCCGGTGGCGGTCGCGCTCGCCGCGCAGGGCCTGCCGCAGGCGGTCGCCGTCCTCGTCTTCATCATCGCGTACCAGCAGGTGGAGAACCTGATCTTCTCCCCGAAGGTCAGCGCCCGGGCGCTCGAGATGAACCCCGCCGTGTCGTTCGTCGGCGTCCTCGGCTTCGGCGCCGTGTTCGGCGCGCTCGGCGCCTTCCTCGCCCTGCCGATCCTCGCGACCGTGCAGGCCCTCGGGAACACCTACCTGCAACGGCACGAGCTGGTCGAGTCGAGCCTGCTGCACGACCCCGACAAGGATCCCGCCCGGAGCGCCGGCCCCTGGTCGTCGCGCCGCAAGCGCAACCTCGAGGCCGGCGAGCGCGCCGCGCGCGAGGCCGAGGCGCGCCGCCGCGACGGCGCGGAGGAGTGACGATGACCCTCGCCGGCGGGATCGCCCTCGTCGTGGCGTTCGGGGTGGCGGGCCAGGTGAGCGCCCGCGCGCTCCGCGTGCCGTCCATCCTCGTGCTGCTCGGGCTCGGGCTCCTGGTCGGGCCGATCCTGGGCTGGCTCGACCCCGACGCCGTCTTCGGCGACTCCCTCTTCCCCCTCGTCTCGATGGCCGTCGGCCTGCTGCTGTTCGAGGAGTCGCTCAAGCTGGACTTCACGCGCCTGCGCGGCGGCGCCCGGCGCCCCGTCCTCGGGCTGGTGACCACCGGCGCGCTCCTGACCTGCGTCGGCGCGACGGCGATCGCGTACCTCTTCCTCGACGTGACCTGGGGCCGGGCCGCCGTCATCGGCGCGATCCTCATCGTGTCCGGCCCCACCGTCGTCGGGCCGCTGCTCGCGATGATCCGCCCGCGCCAGCCCGTGGAGTCGGTGCTCGCCTTCGAGGGCATCTTCATCGACCCGATCGGCGCCACGGTCGCGCTCGCCGTCGCGAACGTCGTGCTGCACGCCGAGCCCGTCAGTCTGCTGGCCACGGCGTCGTGGGGCCTGTTCGTCGGGGTGGTCGCCGCGGCCCTGTTCGTGGTCCTCATCCGGTTCGGGCGGGTGCCGAAGGAGACCGAGGTGGTGCTCGCGTTCGCCTTCGCCCTGGGCGCGTACGCGATCGCCGAGGGCGTGCACGACGAGGCGGGGCTGTTCGCCACCACCGCTCTCGGCGCCGCGCTCGCCAACCAGCGGGTGGCGCGCATCGAGCCCCTGCACGAGTTCGGCACCCACATCGGCCTGCTGCTCATCGGATCCCTGTTCATCGTGCTGTCCGCGCGCATCGACCTCGACGCGCTGCTGCGGTACTCGCTGCCGACGGCGGGGATCGTCGCGCTGCTCGTGCTGGTGCTGCGCCCGCTGGTCTCGATCGTCTCCACGTGGGGCACCGACCTGCGCTGGTCGGACCGCGCGATGATCGGCTGGATGGCGCCGCGCGGCATCGTCGCCGCGTCCACGGCGTCCGTCTTCTCCCTCAGCTTCGAGGACGCGGGCGACCCGTTCCCGCAGCTCGTGCCCGTGATCTTCGGCGTCGTGCTGCTCACCGCGATCGTCTACGGGTTCACCGGCACGCCCGTCGCCAAGCTCCTGGGCGTGCGTGCGACGGAGCCCGAGCACCTGGACACCGACGGCGTGCCCGTGGTGGACCCGAAGGTCTGACGGGGGGCGGCTGCCTACGATGACGGCATGACCCGTCCGGTGCTCGTGGGCGTCCCGCACGACCGGCACCCCGGTGTGCTCCGCCGCGCGGCAGACCTGGCGGAGGCGCTCGGGGCGGAGCTGGTGTGCGTGGCGGTCGACGAGAGCGCCGTGCGCGAGCCGTCCGGCGACGTCGTCCCCGTGGACCCCGACGCCGGCGCGGAGCTCGCCGACCCGACCGACCTGCGCGACGCCGTCGCCGCCGCCCTGGACGGCAGCGCCGTGCGGTGGAGCCTCGAGGTCACCGGCGGGGACCCGGCCGCCGAGCTCGCCCGCCTCGCCGCGGAGCACGACGCCGTCCTCGTCGTCGTCGGGGCGCGCCGCCCCGGGGTGCGCGGCTGGGCCACGCACCTCGTGGGCGGCACCGTCGCCGGCCACCTCATCCACGACCAGACCCGGCCGGTCGTGGTCCTGCCCGACACGCACGCGGGCGACGCCTCGTGACGGCGGGCCGCCCGCCCGCCCGCGTGCGGCCCGCCCACCGGCGGCCGGCCCTGGTCGCACTGGTCGCCGTCGGGGGCGCCGTCGGCACCGCCGCCCGCTACGGCCTCGCGCAGGCGTGGCCCGTGGTCGACGGCTGGCCCGTCGCGACGCTCACCGCCAACGTGCTCGGCGCCTTCGTGCTGGGCTGGCTGCTGGAGGCGCTCGCCGCCCGCGGGCCCGAGACCCCCGTCGTGCAGCGGGTGCGGCTGGCCGTCGGCACGGGCGTCCTGGGCGGGTTCACGACGTTCTCGTCCCTGGCGCTGGAGACGGAGCGGCTGCTCACCGGCGGTGCCGTGGTGCAGGGCCTGGCGTACGCGGGCGGCACGCTCCTGCTCGGGTACCTCGCCTGCCTCGCCGGGGTGCTGCTGGGCTCGCGCCGGAGGGCACGATGACCCGGGGCGCCATGACGGGGGCGGGACGATGAGCGCGGCGGTCGCGCTGCTGGTCGTGGCCCTCGCCGGCGGGCTCGGTGCCGCAGCCCGGTTCGTCGTCGACGGCGCCGTGCGCGCCCGGACGCCCGGCGCCGCGTTCCCGTGGGCGACGGTGGTGGTGAACGTCTCCGGCTCGCTGGTCATCGGCCTCGTCACGGGCGTGCTGCTGGGTGCGGGCGACCCGGACCGCCTGGAGCCGTGGCGGCTCGCCGTCGCGACCGGTTTCTGCGGCGGCTACACCACGTTCTCGACGGCGATGGTCGAGACCGTGCGCCTCGCCCGGTCCGGACGCGCGCGCCTCGCCGTCGCCAACGCCCTCGGCACGATGGCGCTCACCCTCGCCGCCGTCGCGCTGGGCATCGCGCTCGGCGTCCTGGCCGGGCGCAGCCTCTGAGCCGTTCCAGCCGCCGACTCCCACCGTCGCGTCGACTCGGAACGACGATCGAGGTGTGTCACCTGAAATACTCTCGGTGATACACTTGAGCGATGCCCACGATCCACGAACGCATCCAGGTGACCCGGGACAAGCGGGTGGAGCAGATCCTTGCCCTCGGACTGCGCCGGTTTCCCGGCGAGCGACCCGGCCGTGTCCTGGTGGACCTCGCCGGCGAGCGCGCCGACCAGCTCGCGCGGAGCGGCGACTACCCGCTCGACACCGTTCCCGTGTTCCGTTCCGCCACGCGCGGCGTCGTGACCCGCGAGATGGTCGCCGAGGCGCTGGACGACGATGAGTGAGCGGGTCGCGATCGCCGACGCCAACGTGTTGGTCGCAGTCGTCCTGGAGGACCACGTCGACCATGCGGCGGCCCGTACCTGGTTGTCCCAGGTGGCACGTTTCGCCACGACCCCGATGACCGAGGTCGCGCTGGTGCGACTCCTGCTCAATCCGGCGATCACCGTCGACACCGACGGCCGGCCGCTCTCGATCGGCGTCGCCGTCGATGCGCTCCGGGCCATCAAGGCCCTGCCGAACGCCGAGTTCGTCGCTGATGCGACGTCGATCGCCGACGCCCGGGCCGTGACACAGCACATCACCGGACATCGGCAGGTGACCGATACGCACCTGCTCAATCTCGCCATCGCCCACGGCGGGGTGCTGGCGACCTTCGACGCCAAGATCCACGGCTCGCTCAAGCCCCGCGACCGCAAGCACGTCCACCTGATCGGTCCCGACGAGCAGTGACAGGCATGCGCTCCCGTTAGGTTGGGCGCATGGCGTCCTCCGTCTCGAAGTTGCTCCTCCTCGACACTGCCAGCCTGTACTTCCGCGCCTTCTACGGCCTGCCCGACTCGCTGCGCTCCCCGGACGGCAAGCCCGTCAACGCGGTGCGCGGCCTGCTGGACATGATCGCGTTCCTCGTCACGGAGCACGGGCCCGGCCGGCTCGTGGCGTGCTGGGACGAGGACTGGCGGCCGGCGTTCCGGGTCGAGGCGATCGGCTCGTACAAGGAGCACCGCGTCGCCACCGTCACCCCGGCGGGCGAGCCGGACGTCGAGGAGGTCCCCGACCTGCTCACCCCGCAGGTGCCCGTCATCGTCGACGTCCTCGCCGCCCTCGGCATCGCCCGCGTGGGCGCGGCGGGCTACGAGGCGGACGACGTCATCGGCACCCTCGTGACCCGTGAGGTGGCGCGCAGCGCGGCCACCGCCCTGCCCGTGGCGGGCGCCGTCGGCATCGTGATGCCGGCGAGCGTCGACATCGTGACCGGCGACCGCGACCTGTTCCAGCTCGTCGACGACGCCGCCGGCGTCCGCGTGCTGTACCCGGCGCGCGGCGTGCGCGACCCCGACGTCGTCGACCAGGCGAAGCTCGCGGAGAAGTACGGCGTGCAGAGCGGCCAGGCGTACGCCGACATGGCGACGCTGCGCGGCGACCCGTCGGACGGCCTGCCCGGCGTGCCCGGCATCGGCGAGAAGACGGCCGCCAAGCTGCTCGCCGCCTTCGGCGACCTGGCCGGGCTGCGCGCGGCCGCCGAGCACGGCGCGAAGGGCCTCACGCCCACCCAGCGGCAGAAGCTCCTCGACGCTGCGCCCTACCTCGACGTCGCGCCCACCGTGGTCCAGGTGGCGCATGACGCGCCCGTCGACGAGGTCGACGACGCCCTGCCGCGCGCGCCGAAGGACCCCGAGGCGCTGGACGCCCTCGCCGAGCGCTGGGGCATCCGCTCCAGCGTGGACCGCGTGCTCGCCGCGCTCGCCGCCCGTCCCTGACGCTGCGCCCTGAGACCGCACCCTGATGTTGTGAGCGGGCGTTTGGCCCCTGTTTCGACGTGAGACGGGGCCAAGAGCCCGCTCACAGCATCGGGGTCAGGGCTGGAAGACGCAGAACTCGTTGCCCTCGGGGTCGGCCATGACGGTCCAGCGGATCTCGCCGTCCTCGGGGCGCAGCACGCGCGCACCGCGGGCGACGAGGTCGTCGAGGGTGACGCCGTCGTCCAGGGTGACGTCCCAGTGCCAGCGGTTCTTGACCGTCTTCGGCTCGGGCACGGGGACGAAGTCGAACGACTCGAACGGGACCCCGGCGCCCTCGTCCAGGTAGGCGTAGCCCATGTCGTCGTCCTGGGTCAGCACCCCGCCGAGCAGGCCGTGCCAGAAGTCCGCGACCAGCCGGTAGTCCGCGCAGTCGACGACGATGTCCTTGAGCCGGTAGGGCGGCACCTCGTCGTCCGTGAAGACGCAGAACTCACCGCCCTCGGGGTCGGCCAAAGTCGTGTAGTGGTACTGGCCGGGCGCGGTCAGCCGCGGCAGGTCGGGGAACTCGTCGAGCGACAGCGCCCGCACGTCGGGGTGCGCACGATGCTTGACGGTCTTCGCCTCGGGCACGGTGTTGACCCAGACGGTCCGCTCCGCCACGGCCTCGGGGCCCGGGTCGCGCAGCACGACGTCTCCGTCGTCCAGCGCCTCCACCCGCAGCCCCAGCGTGCGGGCCCAGAACTCCCCCTGCACCCGCGCATCCACCGCGTCGACGCACAGGTCCTTGAACGTCACCAGACTCATGTCCGCACACCCTAGGCCAGGCCACGGGCCCTCAACACGCCTTCCGCAGCGCAACGACGCGGTGCGAGCGGAGGCCGACGTCGGGGTGTCTGTGTCGCGAGGCTGGGCGCGCTGACGAGAAAGGTCGTGGGCGGGGTTCTCTTGTCGCGAGGCTGGTCGGGCCTGGCGGGAGCCGCGAGGAACGAGCGGCGGATGGCGCGCCTCGCGACAAGAGAAC
>NZ_JBHWYY010000046.1:0-30673 GCF_042728595.1 Isoptericola sp. NPDC060185
TGGCCGACTTCCGCACGCGGAAGTGGGCCAAACGCCCGCTCACAACAGGTTTCGGGGCACGCGTGGGAGAGGGATGCAGATGACGGACACCCCTTGGCTCGTGGTCGGGCTGGGCAACCCCGGCCCCAAGTACGCCGGCAATCGGCACAACGTCGGGCAGATGGTGCTCGACCTGCTCGCCGAGCGCACCGGCGCCCGCTTCTCCCGGCACGCGCGCGCCCAGGCCGTCGTCGCCGAGACCCGACTCGGCGTGCTGCCCGGCGGGCGCCCCGGCCCGCGCGTCGTGCTCGCCAAGCCCACGACGTACATGAACACCTCCGGCGGCCCTGTCGCCGGGCTGGTCAAGTACTACGGCGTGGACCCCGCGCAGGTGGTCGTCGTGCACGACGAGGTCGACATCCCGTTCGACACCATCAAGCTGAAGTCCGGCGGCGGCGAGGGCGGCCACAACGGGCTGCGCGACATCACCAAGGCGCTCGGCACCAAGGACTACGTCCGCGTGCGCGTCGGCGTCGGCCGTCCGCCGGGCCGCACGGACACCGCCGACCACGTGCTCAAGGACTTCTCCGCCACCGAGCGCAAGGACCTGCCCATCCTCGTCGACGACGCCGCCGACGCCGTCGAGATGGTGCTGGTCGAGGGCCTGCTCGCCGCGCAGGGGAAGTTCCACACCGCCCGCGCCTGAGCCTCGTCGTCCGAGCCTCGCGAGGGCCACGGGCGCGTGCTCGGGGCACGCAGAATCACCCGCGCGCGGCCGGGTGGATTTCCCTCCGGGCCGGTCCGCCGCGGGCATCGCGCTCGTAGATTTGCAGGCGTGAACAGCGCCCTGGCGAGTGCCGACTCCCGTCGACGCCGGTCGGTCCGGCACCGGCCGGCCGCCGCCGTGCTGGGCGTGCTGGCCCTCGTCGCCGGCGCGTTCACCGCCACCACCGCCACGGCCGCAGGTGACCCCTGCACCACCGGGGGCAACCCGATCGTGTGCGAGAACTCCAAGCCGGGCACCGACCCCGACGAGTGGGAGATCAGCGGTGCCGGGGACTCCTCGATCCAGGGCTTCGCGACCGACATCAGCGTCGACGGGGGCGACCGGATCGACTTCAAGATCGACACCGACGCGCGCGCCTACACGATCGACGTGTACCGCACCGGCTGGTACCAGGGCCTCGGCGCCCGGCACATCACGTCGATCCCGCTCGACGTCGCGCTGCCGCAGCGTCAGCCCGAGTGCATGAACGACGTCACCACCGAGCTGTACGACTGCGGCAACTGGGCGGTGAGCGCGCACTGGAACGTGCCCACCGACGCCGTCTCGGGCGTGTACGTGGCGAGGCTGTACCGGCCGGACACGGGAGGCGCGAGCCACATCACCTTCGTCGTCCGCGACGACGACTCGCGCTCCGACATCGTGTTCCAGACGTCCGACCCGACCTGGCACGCGTACAACATGTACGGCGGCTCGGACTTCTACCAGGGCGGCGCGAACAACCGGGCGTACAAGCTCAGCTACAACCGGCCGTTCTCGACCCGCGGGTTCGAGCGGGGTCGCGACTTCTACTTCAGCTCCGAGTACGCGATGGTGCGCTTCCTGGAGCAGAACGGGTACGACGTCTCCTACCAGGCGGGCGTGGACACCGACCGGTACGGCAGCCTGCTGCTCAACCACAAGACGTTCCTGTCGGTGGGGCACGACGAGTACTGGTCGGGCGGCCAGCGCGCCAACGTCGAGGCGGCGCGCGACGCGGGCGTGAACCTCGCGTTCTTCAGCGGCAACGAGGTCTACTGGCACACCCGCTACGAGCCGGCCGCCGCGGGCGGGGCCACCCCGTACCGCACCCTCGTGTCCTACAAGGAGACGTGGGCGAACCGGAAGCTCGACCCGAAGGCCGAGTGGACCGGCACGTGGCGCGACCCGCGCTTCGCGAGCACGGCGAACGGCGCCGGGCGGCCGGAGAACTCGCTCACGGGCACGATGTACATGGTCAACTACTCCGACCTGCCGCTCACGGTCACGGCGGAGGAGGGGAAGCTCCGCCTGTGGCGCGGCACCGACCTGACCAACCTCGCGCCGGGCACGTCGAAGGCGCTCGCCGCGCACACGGTGGGCTACGAGAACGACGAGGACGTCGACAACGGCTCGCGGCCGGCCGGCCTGGTGCGCCTGTCCACGACGACGGGCGCGGTGCCGGAGTACCTGCAGGACTTCGGCAACACGGTCGAGCCGGGCACCACCACGCACCACGCGACCCTGTACCGGGCCCCGAGCGGCGCGCTCGTCTTCGGTGCCGGGACGGTGCAGTGGGCGTGGGGCCTGGACCAGACGCACGACGGCGACGGGGCCCCCGCCGACGCCCGCATGCGGCAGGCGACGATGAACCTGCTGGCGGACATGGGGGCGCAGCCCCGCACCCCGGCCGCCGGCCTGACGGCGACCCCGGCGTCCACGGACACGCAGGGCCCGACGGCGACGATCACCTCGCCCACGGGCGGCGCCCTCTCCAACGGGTCGAAGGTGACGGTCACGGGCACCGCGACCGACGCGGGCGGCGGCAAGGTGGCCGGCGTGGAGGTGTCCCTCGACGGGGGCAGCACGTGGCATCCCGCGACGGGCCGCGGCACGTGGTCGTACACGGGGATCCAGCACGGGGTGGGGGCGAACCAGATCCGGGCGCGGGCCACGGACGACAGCGCCAACATCGGCGCCCAGTCCTCCGTCGGGGTGACGGTCTCGTGCCCGTGCTCCGTCTTCGGAGCCGAGACGCCCGCGACGCCCTCGACCGACGACACGTCCGCGGTCGAGCTGGGGATGCGGTTCGAGCCGCTGTCGGACGGCTACGTCACCGGCGTGCGGTTCTACAAGGGCCCGCGCAACACCGGGACGCACCGCGGCGCCCTGTGGGGCCCGTCGGGGGAGCAGCTCGCCGCCGTGACCTTCACCGGCGAGTCCGCGACCGGATGGCAGACGGCCCAGTTCTCCCAGCCGGTCGCCGTCGCCGCCGGCGTCACCTACACGGCCTCGTACACCGCACCGGCGGGTGGTTACGCGGTCGCGGCGGACGCGTTCTCCTCGCGCCCGGTGGACGCGTACCCGCTGTCGGTGCCCGGGGGGTTCGGGGCCACGCCGGCGGGGGTGTTCGGGAACGCCGGCACCGTGCCCACCCAGACCTGGGACAACTCCGCCTACTACGTGGACCCCGTGTTCACGACCACCGACGACTCGCCCCTCGCGGCGATCGGCCAGCAGCCGGCCGCCGGCACCGTCAGCGTCCCGACGGACACGACCGTGTCGGTCCGGCTGTCGAAGGTCGTGGACGCCGGCACCGTCCGGATGGTGCTGAAGGACTCCAACGGCGTGGCCGTGAGCGGCGCGACCACCTACGACCCCACCACGCGCACCGTGACCTTCCGGCCGGGCGCCGCCCTGGCCGGCTTCGTGACGTACACGGCGACCGTGTCGGCGACGTCGACCGACGGCAAGACCGTGGGCACGGGCGCGTCGTGGTCCTTCCGCACCCTGCGGCCAGCGTCGGTGGACTGCCCGTGCGGCCTGTACGACGAGTCGGTGCGGCCCGGCGTCGAGGCGGACACCGACCCCGACGCGGTGACGCTGGGCACGCGGTTCACCCCCGCGGCGGACGGCACGGTGTCCGCCGTGCAGTTCTACAAGGGGGCCGCGAGCAGCGGCCCGTACACGGTGGCGCTGTGGGGCCCGGACGGCACGCGGCTGTCGACGGCCACCGTGACCTCGCCCGTGACGTCCGGCTGGCAGGAGACCGCCCTGCCGGCGCCCGTCCCGGTGACCGCCGGCCAGACGTACACGGTCAGCTACCGCACCGAGACCGGCCGGTACGCCGTGGCCGCGGGCGGCCTCGCGCAGCCGATCACGACCCCGCAGCTGGCCACGCCTCCGAACGGTGGGGCGTACACGTACGGCACGGGCTTCCCGGGCACCACCACGTCCACCGGCTACCTCGTGGACGTCGTGTACACGCCGACGCCGACGGTGCCGACGCTGTCGGCCCGCACGCCCGCCGACGGCGCGATCGACGTCGACCGCGCCACCACCGTCTCCGTCACCGCGAGCGTCCCGCTCGCCGCCGGCGCCACGCTCACCCTGCGCGACGCGCTCGGCGTGGTCGTGGCCGGCACGACCACGAAGGACGCGACCGGCCGCACCCTCACGCTCGACCCGGACGCCGCGCTCGCGGCCGGAGCGGTCTACACGGCGTCGTTCGCCGGCACGGGCGGTGGCACGGACCTGTCGTCCACGTGGCGGTTCACGACGGCCGCGGCCTCCGGGGCGTGCCCGTGCACGCTGTTCGGGAGCGCGCGGCCCGCGGTCGAGGCGGACCGCGACTCCGCGGCCGTCGAGCTCGGCACCGTCGTGGTGCCCGACGACGACGGGTACGTCACCGGCGTGCGCTTCTACAAGGGTGCGGGCAACGGCGGCACCCACACCGGATCCCTGTGGTCGGAGGGCGGCACGCGCCTCGCGACGGCGACGTTCACGAACGAGACGGCGTCCGGCTGGCAGACCGCGACCTTCTCCTCGCCGGTGCCGGTGGTGGCGGGGGCGAAGTACGTCGTGTCGTACCTGGCGCCGCAGGGGCGGTACTCCTACGACAGGAACTACTTCGGGCAGGCGTACTCCGCCGGCCCCCTGGCGGTCCCCGTGGGGGGCGGCCGGTACCTCTACGGGGGCGGCTTCCCGCAGTACAGCTACGAGAACGCGAACTACTGGGTGGACGTCGTGTTCACCAACGGCCCGCTGCGCGTCTCGTCGGTGTCGCCGGACGCGGGCGCGACCGGCGTCCCTGCGGCGACGACGGTGACGGCCCGCCTGTCGTACGCGCCGATCGCGGCGGACCCCGTCCTCGCCCTCAAGGTCGGCACCACCGCCGTCGCCGGGACGTCGTCCTACGATCCGGCGACGCGTCGGGTGACGTTCACGCCCTCCCAGGCGCTGCCCGAGGGCGTGACGGTGACGGCGACGGTGACCCTCGCCGGCGACGTGCTGAAGACCTGGTCGTTCACCACGGCGGTGACCGAGCCGGTGCCCACCGGGCTCTGGACCGACGCGGACACCCCGGCCTCGGCGTCGTGGCCCGACCCGGACCCGGTCCAGGTGGGCACCCGCATCACCACGACGCAGGCCGGCACGGTCAAGGGCGTGCGCTTCTACCAGGGCCCCGGCAACACCGGGACGCACGTCGGGTACCTGTGGTCGTCGGGCGGCACGCTGCTCGGGACCGGATCCGCCGCCGAGGTGTCCGGCACCGGGTGGCGCACGATCCTGTTCGACACCCCGGCGCGGGTGACCGCGGGGCAGTCGTTCGTCGCCTCGTACTGGGCGCCGAACGGCTGGTACGCGGTGACGAGGAACGCCCTGTCCCAGGTGCGGACCGTGGGGCCGCTGTCGACGCTGGTTCCGGGCGGCGCGTACGTCTACGGGCAGGGCTTCCCGTCCGGCACCGCGCCGCACAGCTACTGGGTGGACGTGCTGTTCGTGGCCGACAGATGACCGAGCCGCCGCGCCCTCGGGCAGCGGCGTGCTACCGCCGGGTCATCTGCCCGTCGGCATGTCGCGCGGGCGTGGCGACGACCTGACCTGGCGGCGGCGCCCGTCGTCGTCGACGCTCGTCAGCACGCGGCGCTGAGCGACCGCTTCACCGGACGACGGACGGCGACCAGGCCTCGGGGACGAGGACGGCGGGGGAGCCGGAGCCGTCGGCGGGCAGCCGCCACACGTCGGTGACGCCGGGCTGGTCGGCGCGGGGCAGGCCGTAGAGGATCGTGGCGTCGTCGAGCCACTCGATCTGGTCGTCGACGTCGCGCTGCTCGGCGTCGAGCACGGTGACGTCGCCGGAGGCGAGGTCCAGCACGGCGGGCGTCCAGTGCACCTGCGGCGCGTCGCCGACGTCGCGCTTGAACGCGATGCGCGTGCCGTCGGGGGACAGGGAGGGGCACTCGACGTCCTCGGCGACGGCGGTGAGGGTGCGGCCAGCGACGTCGCCGTGCACCAGCCACGTGTGACCGAGGGTCTTCGACTGCGCGGTGGCGTAGAAGGTGTCGTCGTCGACGAACGTCACGCCCCACAGGTTCCGGTCGACCGGCGCGATCTTCTCGCCGTCGACCAGCAGCGCGTACTCCTCGATGTTGCCCAGGCCGGCCGGCTCGCCGTCGGGCAGGGCCGAGAGGTCGTGGATCACCGTCTCCGTGGAGAACCCGGTGGCGGCGTAGGAGTGGCCGGTAACGAACGCCGTCGTGGAGACGCGGGTGCCGTCGTCGGACAGCCGGGTGCGGCTCGGGACCCCGGGGAGCGGCCAGGTCGCGACGTCGCGCCACGACGCGTCGAGCACGGACGCGGAGAACGTCGGGGCGACGCCGCGGCCCGTGCGCAGGCACGACGCCCGGCCGGGGACGGCGTCGACCCGGTCGCACGCGGCGGGGGTGACGTCGCGCGGCCCGGCCGGGTCGTCGAGCGGGACGACGGCGACGCGCCCGAACAGGTCGCCGGGCGCGGTGGAGCGGAACACGATCCGCGGGCCGTCGTCGAAGGAGCCCGCGGCCGCGACGGCGACGTCGGTGGGCGCGGCCCGCTCGGCCCGCGAGCGCCGCAGCTCGAGCGCCCCGACGACGCCGACGACGACGAGCACGACGACGGCGATCGCGGCGACGGCCGCGATCCGGGCGGTGCGGCTCACGGACCGCTGTCCGCTCGGGCGCGGGACGGGGCGGTGTCCTGCGAGTCGCCGGGCGCGGGGACGGCGTCGCCGTGGCCGCGCAGCAGGAGCCACCCGGCGGGGACGGCGACGGCGAGCAGCACGGCCACGGTGGCGAGCGCGGCGTCGCGGCCCACGGTGTACCAGAGGACGCCGAACCCGACGGAGGCCAGGAGGCGCCCCAGCGCGACCGCGGTCTGCACGGTGCCGATGGCCGACGCGCGGACGGTGGCGGGCACGGTCGCGCCCGCGAGGGCGGCGAGCACGCCGTCGGTGGCGGCGTAGAAGGCGCCCAGCAGGACGAGGACCAGGAGCGTGACGGGCAGCGACCCGGGCCCGGTGGCGCACACGTACGCGGCGAGCAGCGCGAGGTGCCCGCCGACGAACACGCGGGTGCGGCCCACACGGTCCGCGAGCCGGCCGAACGGCACGGCGAGGGACATGTAGGCCACGTTGGTGCCCACGTACAGCAGCGGGAACCAGTGCGCGGCGAACTGGCCGCCGTCCTGCAGCGCCAGGTAGAGGAACCCGTCGCCGACGGTCAGGAGGGCGAGGAACCCGGCGACGAGCACGGTGCGCCGCATCGCGGGCATCCGCAGGAACGCCCAGCTGAACCGCACCCCGACGGTCTCCAGGCCGGGGGCGTCGCAGGTGCAGCCCTTGCAGGCGGGCAGGCCGCGCTCGCCGCGGGTGCGGTGCTTGGCGAGCCAGGCGGCGCTGCGGGGCCGCACGTCGGGCACGAGGAGCACGAGCACGGCGACGCCGAGCACCGCGGCGCCGAACGACGCGACGAACACGGTGGTGTACCCGTCGGGCACGAGCCACAGGACGGCGAAGGCGAGCAGCGGGCCGAGGGCGGCGCCGACGGTGTCGAGGGCGCGGTGCACGCCGAACGACCGGCCGAGGTTCCGCGGGGTGGAGGACGCGGCGATCATGGCGTCGCGGGGCGCGGTGCGGATGCCCTTGCCGAACCGGTCGAGGGTGACGAGCGCGACGAGGGCGCCCGCCCCGGTGGACAGGAGCAGCCCGGCGCGGGTGAGCGCGGACGCCGCGTAGCCGACGAGGGCGACGCGCTTGGGGTGCCCGCCGCGGTCGGCGGCCCAGCCCGCGGCGATGCGCACCACGGAGCTCGCGCCCTGCAGCACGCCGTCGACCAGGCCGTAGGCGATCGTCGTGAGGCCGAGCGCCGTGGTCATGTACAGGGGCAGGACGGCGGCGACGGCCTCGGACGACACGTCGGTGAGCAGGCTGACGACGCCCAGGCTCACGACGACCGACGACACCTTGCCGACCGTGCGGGAGCGGGGCCGCCCCGTGGGGCCGGCCGGTCCGTCGGGCGCGACGGCGGGCCGGGACGTGCCCGCGGGCGCGGTCACCGCGCGGCCCCGGCGGGCACGACGAGGGCGGCGTGCAGCTCGACGGCGCAGCGTCCGCCCTTCGCCCCGCGGGCGTCGGCGGCCACGGTGACGGACTCCGCGCTCGAGCCTGTGCCCCGCGTGAACCGGGCGAGCGTGCCGGCGGCCTCCCCGCGCCGCGGCGCCTCGGCGAACCCGCCGGAGGTGAACCATGACCGGTAGGCCAGCAGCACGTCGGCGCACGGGCGGGGCACGCCGGCGGCGAGCGCGGCCTGCACGCGCCGCTTCTCGCGCGTGACGGAGCTGCTGCGCACCGTGGCGTCCTCGGGGACGAGGACGACGCCGTCCGGGAAGCCCACGACCAGCCGGTCCGTGGCGTTCCCGCTACGGGGGGCGTGGGTGAGGCGGCCCGCGGCGGGCACGTCGGCCAGCAGGTCGCCGAGGCCGGTCGCGGACGCCTTCGCGGGCGGCGCGACCTCGCTCCCGTCGCCGCCGGACTGCCCACCGCTGCCGGCGGTCGGGTCGCTCGTCGGGGTGGTGGAGGCGTCCGTGCCGGTGGCCGGGGCGTCCGTGCCGGTGGCGGCCGTGCCGTCTCCGGCGGCGGCGTCGGTCGGGTCGGCGTCGGTCGGGTCCGTCGAGCGGGTCACGGGCGTCGCGGAGGTGCCGCCGCCCGTCCCGTCGCCGCCGGAGCCCGTGGGCGAGCACCCGCCGAGCAGCGCGGCGACCACGACGACCGGCAGGACGGTCGCCGCGAGGAGCGGGGCGGGACGACGGTGCACGGCGGACCTCGGAAGGGCTCGGGCGGGCGCGGCGGCGACGGCGGTCGCCGTGCGGTCAGGCTATGTCTCCGGCGCGCCGCGGAGACCGGGCGGGACGACAGTTCACCCCGGCACCGGCGGAGTTCACCCGCCCTCCTCGTGCGCCGCCCGCCGCGGGCCTCGTTTCACCCGGGATCGGCGGGTGAACTGGCACGACGGGCCTTCAACGGGTCCCGACCGCGCGCTTACGTTCGACGCATCCGGTGTCCGTCGGGGACAGCGGGAGGGCGTCGTCGGGCGCCGGCAGGAGGAGTCGAAGATGCCGTCACCGTTGCGGGCCGCCGTCGTGGGCGCCGGGTACTGGGGGCCGAACCTCGCGCGCAACCTCGCCGCGTCCGAGGACTGGGAGCTCACGGCCGTGTGCGACCTCGACGAGGAGCGGGCGCGCCGGGTCGCGCTGTCGTCCGGCGGGTCGGACCTGGTCGCCGTCGAGACGTCGCTCGACGCCCTCCTGGCGCGCGACGACGTGGACGCGGTCGCCGTCGCGACGCCCGCGCGCACCCACCACGCCGTCGTCATGGCGGCGCTGCGGGCCGGCAAGCACGTGGTCGTGGAGAAGCCGATCGCGGACGGCGCCGACGCGGCGCGGGAGATGGTGGCGGAGGCCGCCGCGCGGGACCTCGTGCTCATGACCGACCACACCTACTGCTACACGCCCGTCGTGCTGAAGATCCGCGAGCTGGTGGCGTCGGGCGAGCTCGGCGACCTGCTGTACATCGACTCCGTGCGGATCAACCTCGGCCTGGTGCAGCCCGACGTCGACGTGTTCTGGGACCTCGCGCCGCACGACCTGTCGATCATCGACTTCGTGCTGCCGGGCGGCCTGCGGCCCGAGTCGGTGTCGGCGCACGGCGGCGACCCGCTCGGCGCCGGCAAGGCGTGCGTCGGCTACCTGTTCCTGCCGCTCGGCGGCGGCGCCGTCGCGAACGTGCACGTCAACTGGCTCAGCCCCACGAAGGTGCGGCGCATGACCATCGGCGGCACGCGGCGCACCCTCGTGTGGGACGACCTCAACCCGCAGCAGCGGCTGTCCGTCTACGACCGGGGCGTGGACCTCGAGACGCAGGCGCTCGACAGCCTGGATCGGCGCGCCGCGACGGTGTCCTACCGGCTGGGCGACACGTGGTCGCCGGCGCTCGCGGAGCGCGAGGCGCTGGGCGTCATGGTCGCGGAGCTGGCGGCGGCGGTGCGCGAGCGCCGGGCGCCCGTCACGGACGGCGCCGCGGGGCTGCGCGTGCTGGGGGTGCTGGAGGCCGCGTCGCGCAGCCTCGCCGCCGACGGCGCGCCGGTGGGCGACGGCGTCCCCGCCGGGCGCCCCTCGGGGTACCCCGTCGGGCACCGACGGGGTCTGGGCGAGCTGGTGGGGGGTGCGGCATGAGCACGCTGCAGGGGGCGGAGGTCCTCGTCACCGGCGGGGCGGGCACGATCGGGTCGACGCTGGTGGACCAGCTGCTCGACGCCGGCGCCGGCCGCGTCGTCGTCCTGGACAACCTGGTGCGCGGGCGGCGCGCCAACCTCGACGACGCGCTCGCCACCGGGCGGGCGGAGCTGGTCGAGGGCGACATCACCGACCGGGACCTGGTGCACGACCTCACCCACGGCAAGGACCTCGTCTTCCACCAGGCGGCGATCCGGATCACGCAGTGCGCCGAGGAGCCGCGGCTCGCGCTCGAGGTGCTCGTCGACGGCACGTTCACCGTGCTGGAGGCCGCCGCCGAGCACGGCGTCGACAGGGTGGTGGCCGCGTCCAGCGCGTCCGTGTACGGGATGGCGGAGCAGTTCCCCACCTCCGAGCGGCACCACCACCACAACAACGACACCTTCTACGGGGCGGCGAAGTCGTTCAACGAGGGCATGCTGCGCTCCTTCCGCGCCATGTCCGGGCTCGACTACGTGGCGCTGCGGTACTTCAACGTCTACGGCCCGCGGATGGACGTGCACGGCCTGTACACGGAGGTGCTGGTGCGCTGGATGGAGCGCATCGCCGACGGGCGACCGCCGCTGATCTTCGGCGACGGCCGCCAGACGATGGACTTCGTCTGCGTGCCCGACATCGCGCGCGCCAACGTGCTCGCCGCGCTCAGCGACGTCGCCGACGGGCACTACAACATCGCCAGCGGCACCGAGACGAGCCTGCTCGAGCTGGCCGAGGCCCTGCTGCGCGTCATGGGCTCCGACCTGGGCGTGGAGCACGGGCCCGAGCGGGCCGTCAACGGGGTGGCGCGCCGCCTCGCGGACACCCGCGCGGCCCGCGACGACCTCGGCTTCACCGCCACCATCGGGATCGAGGAGGGGCTGCGGCTCCTCGTCGACTGGTGGCGCCCCCTGCGCGAGGAGATCGCCGCGGGCCGGCAGGCGGTGCCGGCATGACCGCCGGACCGACCGCCGAGACGCTGCCGCGCATCCACGTGATGCAGCCGTGGATGGGCGCGGAGGAGATCGCCGCCGTCACGGAGGTCATCGCGTCCGGCTGGGTGGCGCAGGGCCCGCGCGTCGCCGCGTTCGAGGCCGCGTTCGCCGACGCGGTCGCCGCCGCCGAGGCCGTCGCGACGTCGAGCTGCACGACGGCGCTGCACCTCGCGCTCGTCGTCGCGGGGATCGGGCCGGGCGACGACGTCGTCGTGCCGTCGTTCTCGTTCGTCGCCACCGCGAACGCCCCCACCTACGTGGGCGCGCGCCCCGTCTTCGCGGACGTCGACCCCGGCACGGGGAACGTCACTGCCGCCACGGTCGCCGCGGCGCTCACGCCCGGCACGCGCGCCGTGATCGTGGTCGACCAGGGCGGGGTGCCCGTGGACCTCGACCCCGTCCGCGCCCTGTGCGACCCGCGAGGGATCGTCGTGATCGAGGACGCCGCCTGCGGCGCCGGGTCCACGTACCGCGGCCGCCCCGTCGGGGCGGGGGCCGAGCTCACCGCCTGGTCGTTCCACCCCCGCAAGCTCCTGACCACGGGCGAGGGCGGCATGCTCACCACCCGCGACCCGGCGCTCGCCGCCCGCGCGCGACGCCTGCGCGAGCACGCGATGAGCGTGTCCGCCGCCGACCGCCACGCCAGCGTCGTCGCCCCGCCCGAGGTGTACGACGAGGTGGGCTTCAACTTCCGCATGACCGACCTGCAGGCCGCCGTCGGCCTCGTGCAGCTCGGCCGGCTGCCCGAGGTCGTGGCCCGCCGCCGGGAGCTCGCCTCCCGGTACCGCGCCGCGCTCGCCGGGGTCGCCGGGGTGCGGCTCGTCGACGACCCCGCGTGGGGGACGGGCAACTTCCAGTCGCTGTGGCTCGAGGTGGGCGACGGCTACCCGCTGGACCGCGAGGGGCTGCTCGCCGCGCTCGGCGCCGCGGGCGTCTCCGCGCGCCGCGGCATCATGGCGGCCCACCGCCAGCCCGCGCACGCCCACCGGGCGGGGGTGCCGCTGCCCGTCACGGAACGCCTCACCGACCGCACCCTCGTGCTGCCGCTGTTCCACACGATGACCGACGACGAGCTCGACCGCGTCGTCGCCGTCGTCCGCGCGGCGGGGGGCTGACGTGGCCGCCGTCCTGCTGCTGGGCGCGAGCGGGCTCGCGCGCGAGGTGCTGCCCGTGCTGCGCGCCGCCGGCCGCGACGTGCTCGGCGTCCTCGACGACCGCTACGACGAGCGGCACCTCGACCTGCCCCGCGCCGTCTCCGGCGCGCCCGTCCTCGGCACCGTCGACGACGTCGGCCTGTTCCCCGAGGCGGAGGTGCTCGTGTGCGTCGGCCCGTCGGAGGGCCGCGCGGCCGTCGTCGCCCGGGCCGAGGACCTGGGCGTGAGCCGGTGGGCCACCGTGCTCGACCCCACCGTGCGCAACCCGGCCGGCTGCCCCGTCGGGGAGGGGTCCGTCCTGCTCGCCGGCGTGACGATCACCGCCGACGCGGAGGTCGGCGCCCACGTGGTCGCGATGCCGGGCGTCACCATCACGCACGACTGCCGCGTCGACGAGTTCGCCACGCTCGCGGCGGGCGTCGCGCTGGGCGGCGGCGTCCACGTGGGCCGCGGCGCCTACCTGGGCATGAACGCGACCGTGCGGCCCGGCGCGGAGGTCGGTGCCGGCGCCACGGTCGGCATGGGCGCCGTCGTCCTCGCCGACGTCCCCCCGCACGAGACGTGGGCGGGCGTGCCCGCCCGCCGCCTGGAGGTGTCCGCATGAAGGTCCCGTTCCTCGACCTGGCCGCCCAGTCCGCGGAGATCGCGGACGACGTGCTCCCCGTCTGGCGCGAGCAGCTCGCCGCCGCGGCGTTCGTCGGCGGGCCGCAGGTCGCCGCCTTCGAGGAGGAGTACGCGACGTTCGTCGGCGCCCGGCACTGCGTGGGCGTCGGCAACGGCACCGACGCCGTCGAGCTGGCGCTGCGCGCCGTCGGCGTCTGCGCCGGGGACGAGGTGATCCTCCCCGTGAACACGTTCGTCGCCACCGCCGAGGCCGTCTCCCGGATCCGGGCCGTGCCCGTCCTGGTCGACGTCGACCCCGACCACCTGCTCGTCGACCCCGACGCCGTCGCCGCGGCCGTCACGTCGCGCACCCGCGCCGTCGTGCCCGTCCACCTGTACGGGCAGACCGCGCCCGTGGAGGCACTGCGCCCCCTCGCGGCCCGGCACGACCTCGCGATCGTCGAGGACGCCGCCCAGGCGCAGGGCGCGTCCTCGCCCGAGGGCCGGGCCGGCGCGCTCGGCGACGTCGCCGCCACCAGCTTCTACCCGGGCAAGAACCTCGGCGCCGCCGGCGACGCCGGCGCCGTCACCACCGACGACCCGCAGCTCGCCGCCACCGTCCGCAGCATCGCCGCGCACGGCAGCACCGTGCGGTACGTGCACGACCGGGTGGGCTTCAACTCCCGGCTCGACGCCCTGCAGGCCGTCGTGCTGCGCGCCAAGCTGCGCCGCCTCGACGCGTGGAACAAGGCGCGCCGCGTCGCCGCCGAGCGCTACGCCCGGCTGCTCGCCGACGTGCCCGGCGTGCGCGTGCCCGCCGTCCGGGCGGGCTACGAGGACGTGTGGCACCTGTACGTCGTGCAGGTCGACGACCGCGACCGCGTCCTCGCCGACCTCCAGGACGCCGGCATCGGCGCGGCGCTGCACTACCCGACGCCGCTGCACCTCACCGACGCGTACGCCCACCTCGGCCACCGCGCCGGGCAGTTCCCCGTCGCCGAGCGCGCCGCCGGACGCATCCTGTCGCTGCCGATGTTCCCGCACCTCACCGAGGCGCAGCAGGAGGCCGTCGTCGCGGCCCTGAGCCGAGCCGTCCGGTGAGCACCGCCGGCACCGCGAGCATCCCGCGCGCCGGGCGGCGGTCCGCCGCCCCCGCCGGGACGCTCCGGATCGTCGTGGGACTGGCCGGGCTCGCCCTGGGCGGCTGCCAGATCAACGCCGTGGACCTCGCGCGCACGCTGCGCGCCCGCGGGCACGACGTGCAGGTCGTCGCGTTCCGGGACGACGACGTCGCGGTGTCGGTGCTGCCCTACGCGCGGGCGCACGACGTCGACGTCGAGGTGCTGGAGCCCGGCCGCGGGCTCCGGGGCGACGCCCGGGCGCTCGCCCGCGCCGCCGCCCGCCACCGGGCCGACGTGGTGCACGTGTTCGCCCCCTGGTTGGGCCGGGTGCTCGCGGTGTCGTCGGTGGGCTGGGGGGCCCGAGCCGGCGTGGAGACCAACTGGTACATGGAGAACCACTTCTGGGGCTCGCCCCGCGTGCCGCTGGTGGTGGGGACCGGGGAGATGCGGCAGGAGGCCGCGCGCCGGCTCGCCGCACCGGTGCACCTCATGGAGCCGCCCGTCGACCTCGACACCGACCGCCCGGACCCGGCGCGGGGAGCCGCGTTCCGGGCGGAGCACGGGGTGACGGACGACCAGACGCTCGTGGTCATGGTGACGCGGCTGGACCAGGAGATGAAGGCGGAGGGGGTGCGGCAGGCGGTCGCGGCCGTCGCCGCGCTCGACGACCCGGGCGTGCGCCTCGTCGTCGTGGGCGACGGGGACGCCTACGACGACGTCGCGGCCGAGGCCGCGCGCGTCGACGAGCGCCTCGGCCGCCGCGCCGTCACGCTGCCCGGCGCCCTGGTCGACCCGCACCCCGCCTACGCGGCGGCCGACGTCGTGCTGGGCATGGGCGGGTCCGCGATCCGGGCGCTGGCCCACGGCACGGCGCTCGTCGTGGTCGGCGAGCAGGGGTACGCGCGCACCTACGAGCCGTCGAGCGTGGCCGAGTTCGAGCGCCAGGGCTTCTACGGGACGGGCGGGGCGGCCGACCCCGTACGGGCGCTCGCCGCGCTCGTCGACGAGCTCCACCGCGACCCCGGCCGCCGCGCCGCGCTCGGGGAGCTCGGCCTGCGCACGGCACGCGAGCGGTACGGACTGCAGGCCGCGGCGACGACGCTCGAGCAGGTGTACCGCGAGGCGCTCGCGACCCGCCCCTCGGGGGCGCTGCGGCTGGCCGACGCCGCGACCGTGCTCGGCAGGGCCGCCCTCGGCAGGGCCGCCCGGCGGTGGCGCGGGAGCGGGCGATGACCACCGCCGGGCGGCCCGCGCCGGACGAGACCGCCCTCACCGGCAAGGTGCGGCGGGCGAGCTTCTGGCTCGGCGGCAACTCGATCATGATGCGGCTGTCGAACATCGCCGTCATGGCGGTGGCCGCGCGGATCGTCGCCCCCGACGAGTTCGGGCTCTTCACCCTCGCCGTCACCGCCCATGCGATGGTCGTGACGTTCGCGGAGCTCGGCGTGGCCTCCGCGATCGCGCGCCACGACCTCGACGAGCGGGCCGTCGCCCCCACCGGGGTCACGATCTCCGTCGGGGTCAACGTGCTGCTCGGCGGGCTCCTCGCGTACTTCGCAATGCCCGTCGCGACGCTCCTCGGCTCCGCGGACGCCGCACCCGCGCTCCGGGTGCTGTCCGTCTCCGTGGCGATGTCCGGCCTGTTCGTCGTGCCGGCCGCCCAGCTGCAGCGCGACTTCCGCCAGGACGTCGTGTTCCGCTCGAACCTGGTCGGCACCCTCGTCGGCGCCGGCACCCTCGTGTGGCTGGCGCTGGTGGGCGACGGCGCGCTCGCGTTCGCGTGGTCCCGCGTGGGCGGGCAGCTGGTCACCGGGACCCTCATGGTCGTGGCGCTGACCACGCGGTACGGACCGGGCTGGGACCGCGGCTCCGTGCGGCTGCTGCTGCGCTTCGGGGTGCCCCTCGCGCTCGCGAACCTGCTGAGCCAGGTCGTGGTGAACATCGACTACGTCTTCGTGGGGCGCACGCTCGAGCTGCGGGACGTCGGCCTCTACACGCTCGCGTTCAACGTCTCGTCCTGGGCGTCGTCGGTGATCGCGTCGGTGCTCAACGGCGTCGTCCTGCCCGCGTTCTCCACCGTGCGGCGCGAGGGCGGGGACACCGGGGCGGCGCTGGCGTCCGCGGTCCGCGCGGTCACCCTGGTCTCGTTCCCCATCGCGGCGATGACGGCCGCCCTCGCGACTCCGCTGGTCATCACCCTCTACGGGGCCCGCTGGTCCGACGCCGCGCCCGTGATCACCGTCCTCGCGGTCTTCGGCGCGGCGAACGCTCTCGGCCAGCTCGTCGCCAACGTGCTCATCGCCTGCGGCCGCACCGTCGTCATCCTGGTGGTCCAGGTCTGCGCGCTCGTCGTCCTGGTCCCGGCGCTGCTCGCCGGCATCCACCAGGCCGGCCTCCTGGGGGCCGGTACCGCGCACGTCGTGACGATCCTGCTCGTCACCCTGCCCGTCTACCTCGTGGTCCTGCGCCGCGCGCTCGGCCCGGTACTGCGCCGCGCGGCGCGCGCGGGCGCGTGGCCGCTGCTGTCCGCCGTCGCGGCCGGGGTCCTCGCCCACCTCGTGGCCGCGCCGATCCCCGTGCCCTGGCTGGCCCTGCTCGCCGGGGGCGCCTGCGGCGGCCTGGCGTACCTCGCGCTCGCGGGGCGCCAGCTCGTCGCGCTCCTCCCGCCCGGGGCGCGCGGACGCATCCCCGCCGCGTGGCGGCCGGCGCCCGCTCCCGAGCCGGAGGTGGCCCGGTGAGCGCGGCGCGCGGCACCGTGCTGCGGCTGGAGCGGGCGGCGTCCCGGGTCCTGTCGCGGCGGGCCCGCGCCCTGCTGCGACCGCTGCGGCGTCGCCCGCCCGGCGTCGAGCTCGACGGGTGGGACGGGCCCCTCGTCGCGGGGCGGACGACCGCCCCGTTCCCGGCGCCGCCGCCCGTCCCGGCACCCGTCCTGGCACCCGTCCCGGCCGCCGCACCGGCCCCCGGCACCTCCGGGGAGCGGCGGCGGTGCCTGCTGGTCACGCACTCCCTCGAGACGGGCGGCGTCGACGAGGTCGTGTCCCACCTGGCGCGCTCGCTGCCCGCGCACGGGTTCGACGTCGCGGTGCTGGTGGCCTCCGACGACGAGCCGCAGGGGATCGGGCAGCTCGGCCGGCGGCTCCTGGACGACGGCGTCGAGGTGGTCGACGCGGCCGGCGCCGACGGCGCCCGGTGGATCGAGGGCTGGCGCCCCGACGTCGTCTACCTCCACGGGGACGTGCGGTGGCCCGTGCGGGTCGCGCGCCGGCTCGGCGTGCCCGCCGTCCTGGCCCTGCACGGCATGCACGACCTGTTCGCGCTCGACGGCGGCGCCGTCCTGGAGCGGTCGCGCGACCTCGCCGCCGTCGTCGCCGTCAGCGAGCTGGTCCGCGAGGAGTACCTGGCGAAGTCGGGCGGGCTCGACGCGGCCGCCGTGCACGTCATCCCGAACGGCGTCCACCCGGACAAGGTCTCCGCGGTCGGCCACGACGCCTGCCGGGCCAGCCTCGGCCTCGAGGACGAGACGCTCTTCGTGTCCCTGGCCCGGCACAACATGCAGAAGAACACGTACGCGCTGGTGGAGGCCTTCGAGGACGTCGCGCGGGCGCTGCCCCGCGCCCACCTGCTCGTCTGCGGCCGCGCCGACGAGGCCGTCTACTCGCGGCAGGTCGTGGCGCGCCGGGACCGGTCGCCCGCCGCGGACCGGATCCACCTGCGCGACAACCTGTGGCGCGTGGACGCCGTGCTCGCCGCGGCCGACGTCTTCGTCCTCGACTCGTACTTCGAGGGCTGGGCCCTGTCCTCGATGGAGGCGCTCGCGGCCGGCACCCCCGTGGTGCTGAGCGACGTCGGCGGGGCGCGGGAGCAGGTCGGCGGCCCCGTCGCCAACGGCGTCGTCGTGGGGCACCCGCTGGGCCGGCCGGTCGGGCTGACGTGGGACGAGATGGAGTACGCACGGTTCCGGCGGCAGCCCAACCGCGAGGAGGTCGTCGACGCGATGGTCGCGGTCGCCCGCGGGGACTACGCCGCGTCGCGGGCCGAGATCGCCGCCGACGCGGCCCGGCGCTTCAGCCCGGCGCGGTCCGTGCGCGCCCACGCGGACCTGCTGCGGAGGGTGGTGGCCGGATGACGGTCGAGGTGCTGCTGGCCACGTACAACAGCGAGCGCTACCTGGGGCCGCTGCTCGAGTCCCTCGCGGCGCAGACGTACCGCGACTTCCGGCTCGTCGTGAGCGACGACGTCTCCACCGACCGCACGCTGGAGCTGGTCGACGCGTGGGCCGGGCGGTTCGCGCACCCCCCGCGGGTGCTGCGCAGGTCCGTGCCGAGCGGGGGCGCGGCGGCGAACTTCGCCGCGCTGCTGGCGGGCTCCCGCGCGGACCACGTGCTCCTCGCCGACCACGACGACGTGTGGCTGCCCGACAAGGTCGAGGCCGGCCTGGCACGGGTGCGCGCGCTCGAGCGGGAGCACGGCGCCGACGTCCCGGTGCTGGTGCACGGGGACCTCGAGGTGATCGACGGCGACGGGCGGCCCGTCGCGCCGTCGTTCTGGGCCTTCAAGTCGATCCGGCCGGAGTACGGGTCCCGGCTGCGCACCGCGCTGATGCACCCCACGGTCACCGGCTGCACCGCCGTGCTCAACCGGAGCCTCGTGGAGCGGGTCGGGAGAATCCCGCCCGCGGCGGTCATGCACGACTGGTGGATCGGGCTGGTCGCGGCCGCGTTCGGCGTCGTCGACCACGACCCGGAGCCCCGCATCCGCTACCGGATCCACGGGGGCAACGTCTCGGCGCCGAAGCGGTCGAGCCTCGTCGGCGCCCTGCGTCGCCTGCCCGCCCCCGCGGACGTGCGGCGCTGGGTCGGGCTGCGCGTGGACCAGGGGGAGCTGTTCCTGGAGACCTACCGCGACGACCTGCCCGCCGCGAGCCGTCGCGCGCTCGAGGAGCTCGTGTCGGTGCGCCGGACGGGGCCCGTCGCGCGGCGCCGCACCATCGTCCGCGGCGGGTTCGTGTCGCCGGACCTGTGGCGCACCGCCGCCACGCTCGCCTTCATCTGAGCCGGTCCGCGGCCGTCGGGCCGGCCGCGCCCGCCCCGTCGTCGATCGCGGCGGGTGCGAGGCCGAGGGACCGGAAGAACGCGACGAGGTCGCCCCGCAGTCCTGCCTCGTCGTAGCGGGCGAGGAGCGCGGCGGACGCGTCCAGGCCGCGTCGCGTCAGGGCGTCCGGGTCGGCCTCGAACGCGGCGACCGCCTCCTCCACGGCGCGCGCGTAGTCGAGCAGCGCGCCGTCCGGCACGGGGGCGCTGTACCGGGGGTCGAAGAACTCGCGGGCACCCTGGCCGGTGTAGCCGACCACGAAGCAGCCGCACGCCATCGCCTCCGCGGGCTGCAGCCCGAAGCCCTCCCGCTCGTTCATGCTGAGGAAGATCGGGCAGGAGCGCATCGTGTCGGCGACCTCGGCCTCCGACATCCCCACGATCGGCACCAGCTCCCAGCCCGCCAGCCGGCCCCGGGCCTCCAGCACGCACCGCAGGTGGTGGCTCTCGTCGGCCCGCCGGTTGGCGGCGTACGCGATCCGCCGCCCGCGGGGTGCGCCGTCCCCGGGGTGGAACACGTCCCGGTCGAGGGTCGGGCGCACCAGGTGCACGGGCACGCCGGCGAACGTGAACCGCAGCAGGTCGAGACTGTCCTCGGAGACCGTGAGCACCGCGCTCACCGGGGGACCGACGAGGGCGGCGGCGGCCGCCACGTCGACGGCGTCGAACGTGTGGTAGACGCCCTGGTTGAGCACGACGACGGTGGGACCCGCGGGGAGGCGGTCCAGCGTCCCGCCGTAGTACTCGGGCACGACGAGGACGTCGTCGGGCGTGACCGTGACGTCGGGCGCCCCCGCGACCGCCGTGTCGTTGGCGAACCAGCCGGCCCGGTAGCCCCGGCGGCAGTGCACGACCGTCGCGTCGAACCCGGCGGCGCGCAGCAGGTCCACGTGCTGGTAGAACACGCGCACGCCGCCGCGCGGCATCGGCGGGTCGGGGGAGAGGTAGAAGATCCGGCGGCGGCCGTCCGCGCGGCCCAGCCGCACCTGCGGCGGCGTCCGACGCCGGTCGTCCCGGGCGCGGCGGGCGGCGTTCACGGCGCGCAGGGCGGCGCGCCGGGCCGCGCTCATCGCCGCACCACCGCGGGGGCGGCGCCTGCGGGCCGGGCCGCGCCGGGGGACGGGGCGCGGAAGAAGACCTCCCGGTCGCCGAGCGCCGCCGCCAGGACGTCGGGCGGCAGCACCGCCCAGGGCGCGTCGTCGGGCACCTCGGCGGGCCGGCGCAGCTGGCTCGCGTGCGCGTCCAGGGCGAACCGCTTCGCGTCGCGGTGGGCGCCCGTGCGAACCGCGACCGCGCGCCGTCCCACGACCGTCCGGGCGGCGTCGAGCACCGAGCCGGCCCGGCGTCCGGCCGTCAACGGCCAGGCCCCCCAGAGCCACACGGGGTACTCCAGCACCTCCGGCCCCGGCGCCGACGAGCGCGCGGCGCCCAGCGCCGCCTGGTGCGCGGCCCGGCGTGCCGCCCGGCCCACCGCGGCGTGGTCGGGGTGCGGCTCCCCGGCGGCCGTCGTGTAGAGCTCCGCGGGGCGCAGCTCGTCGAGCAGCGCGGCCAGCGCGTCGACCAGCGCGTCCTCGTGCGCCGCGACCGTGCCGTCCTCCAGGCCCACGCGGCGGACGGCGTCCGCGCCCAGGCCGAGGCGCCGCGCCGCCTCCGCCATCTCCAGCGACCGCCGGCGGGCGAGCTCCGCCGGCGGCAGCACGGGGCTCGCGTGGGAGTGCCGTCCGTCGGTCACCACCACGACGGTCACCCGGGCGCCCGCGGCCACCTTGCGCAGGATCGTCGCGCCGACGCCCAGCGTCTCGTCGTCGGGGTGCGGTGCGAGGACGACGGCGTCGCGGGCCGCGACCGCCGCCGTGACGTCCCGCGCGGTGCGCGTGATCACCCCGCGGGCGGCCCGCCGCACCGCGCCCGCGGCCGTCACGACGCCACGCGGGGCTCGGCGGGCACGGCAGGCAAGGTCCGCGGCGCCCGGGCGCGCAGGTGCGCCTCCAGGTCGGCGCCCGCCACGTACGGCCGGCCCCACTCGTCGTGCACGGCGAGACGCGCGGCGGCGGGCGGCGCCGACGGCGGGCGGCCCAGCAGGCCGTCGAACACCCCCACGTACGTCGTGGCCTGAGGCCGCCAGTCGAGCCGGTCGACGACGCGCTCGCGGCCGGCGAGCGCGAGCGTCACGCGGCGGTCGTCGTCGTCCAGCAGGGACTCCACGGCGTCGGCCAGGCACGACGGGTCGCACACCGGCGCCACCACGCCGGTGCCGCCCATCGTGCGGCGCGTCTCCTTGAGGTCGAACGAGACCGGCACCACCCCGTAGGCCATGTACTCCATGGTCTTGTTCATCGTGCACAGGTCGTTGAGGGGCGAGCGGGGGTCGGGCACGAGGCCGACGACGGAGCGGGAGAGGTGCTCCCCGATCTCCCGCGACCCGACCTTGCCCGTGAACGTCACCACGTCGCCCAGCCCGAGCCGCGTGGCCTGCGCCCGCAGGTCGGTCAGGCAGTCGCCGAAGCCCATCAGCACCGCCCGCACGTCGGTGCGGCCGCGGCGGTGGACGAGGTCGTGCAGGGCGTCCAGCGCCACGTCCACGCCGTCCTGGGGACCCATGATGCCGAGGTAGGCCAGGGTGCGGACGCCGGGGGCGGGGTCGACGGCGACGGGCCGCATCCGTGCCGTGTCGGGCGCGCTGCGCACGATGGCCGTGCGCTCCGGGTCCACGCCGCCGCGGCTCAGCGCGATCTCCCGGTACGACTCGTTGGTGGAGATCACCCGGTCGGCGGTGCGGAACGTCATGCGCTCCAGCCACAGCAGCGCGCGGTGCTGGGCGCGCCGGGCGGGGGTGGTGGGCTCGCCGAACCGGGTGCGGAACAGCTCCGGGTTCAGGTCGTGGTGGTCGAACACGAACCGCACCCCCCGCAGCCGCCACAGGCGGGCCAGGAGCCAGTACGTGTCCGGCGGGTTGCAGGCCTGGATGACGTCGAACCCGCGCTCGCGCCGCACCACCAGCGACAGCAGCGCCGTGCGCAGCCAGCACCAGGCGAACTCCAGCAGGTACCCGAGCGCGCCGGACGCCTGCGGGGCGGGCCGGTACGCGTACACCGCGACGCCGTCGACGTCGGCCCGCGGGGGGTCGCCCTCGCCGCGGGGGCAGATGACGCTGACCTCGTAGCCGGCGTCCACGAGGGAGCGCGTCTCGAGGCGCACCCGCCGGTCCACCTGGAGCGGCAGGTTCTGGATGATGACGAGGACACGCGGTGCTCGACGGGTCATCCCGCCAGTCTTGGCGGGGCGGCCGCGCCCGGGAAGGTCGGGCGGGGGCGAAAAGGGCCGCCGGCCGGGCGAAATCCGGGCGGGGGCCGCCGGGAGGCGCCTCCGCCGTGCGACCGTCGAGGGGGAGGCGCAGCGATGGGACACGTCGAGCGGGGCGAGGGCGGGGCCGGGCGCGGCCGGTACGCGGCCGGGGGCGTCCTCGCGCTCGCGGTGGTGCTCGGCACGGTCGCGGCCGCGCCGCCCGCGCAGGCGCCGCCCCCTGCCGTCGAGGCCGACGAGGCGCCCCGGACCCCCGGCCCCGGGTGGACCGTCGACGCGACCAACGTCGGGCTCGCCCCGCTCGGGCTGGACTGCGCGAGCCTGCCCGAGTACACCGGCACCCAGCACCCCGCGCCGGGCACGGTGATCCGCGAGCAGCGGATCACCGGCGAGCTCGACCTGTCCGCGGGCTCGATCGTGGTGGAGCGCAGCTGCGTCCAGCCGACCCCGGGCGCCGTGCCGCGGGGCGAGCCGGCGCTGTCCACGGCGAGCTGGGGCACGCACCGCGCCACCCCGACCAAGGTCGTCGTCCGGGACAGCGAGTTCGACGGCTCGCTGCTCGACGGGCCCGCCGAGGCCGCGTACGTGGGCCCGTTCCAGGGCATCGCGGACCTGCAGCGCAACTACGTGCACGGCTTCGGCAGCGGGCTGTCGCTGTTCGGCACCGGGGACCACCTCGACGCGCTCGTCGAGCACAACTACGTCACCGACCTGGTGGCGTACGGCGACCCGGGCACGGACGGCAACCACTCGAGCGCCTTCACGGTGCGCGACTTCGACGGCCGGCCCGACCGCCGGCTGATCGTCCGCGACAACCGCTTCGACGAGGACACGGCGAACGCCACGGGGGCGTTGTTCGTGCAGCCGTACGCGGGGGAGATCCGGAACCTCCTCGTCGAGCGGAACCTGCTGGAGGGGGAGGGCTTCCAGCTCATCCTGCAGGAGTACGAGGGCCGGTCGTACACCGGCCTGCGGGCCGTCGACAACCGGATGACCGACACGGGCGAGGGCGCCACCTACGCGTCGAGCGGCCCGGGGTGGGAGCAGTGGGTGGACAACGCCGCCTACGACCCGGACGCCCCCGACGGCCGCGGGATCCCCGTGCCGGAGCCCGAGCCCTGGGAGTGACCGGCGCCGTCCGCCGCGAGGGCGTGCGCGGCCTCGGGCGCGCGCCTCGGCACGACGTTCCCCGCGGCGCCGCAGCAGCCCACGACCAGGAAGAACGTCGAGACGGACATCGTGAACGAGATCGCGTCGAAGAACGCCATGAGGAGCATGACCGCGCTGACCGACGCGACCAGCGCCCGGGACTGGCTGCGCAGGGCGGTGTCGGTCGCCCGGTGGCTCGCCCGCAGCGCCACGACGACGGCGGTCGCCGCGAGGCCGATGACGGCGAGGACGCCGACGATGCCGATCTCGATCAGGAGGAGCAGGTAGGCGTTGTCGAGGATCCGGTAGGACGGGAGGAAGGTGCCGAGGCCGCGGCCGAAGGGCTGGAACCGCGAGGCGAGGTCGAACGCGATGCCCCAGTTGTCGACCCGTGACTCGGTGCTGGAGTCCCCGCCGGTGAACATGTAGCGCAACGTGCTGAGCATGCCCGGCACGAGCACCTGGACCGCGGCCAGCAGCAGCACGCCGGCGACCGCGAGCCGGACCTGGACCCGGCGCGGCCACGACGGCGCGAGCACGAGGATCCCCGCGGCGGTGCCGAGGATCGCGGACCGGGAGACCGCCAGCAGCGACGCGAGGATCATGGCCGCGCTCGGGTACCAGCGCCGCAGCCGGGAGCCGGGGCGCGAGTACAGCGCCGCGTTCAGGGCGAGGGGGATGGCCGCGGCCAGCACCGTCGCGTACTCCAGCGGGTGGGCGGCCATCGCGCTCGCCCGGACGAACCCGCCGCGGTCGCCCAGGTCGACGGCGTCCGCGGTGACGCCGGGGATCGGGAGGCCCGCGAGGAGCGGCTGGCCGGTGACGAACTGCGCCAGCCCGAGCGTGGCCATCAGGCCGCCGGCGATCACGATGCGGTGCACCAGGGCCAGGAAGCGTTCGGGGGTGCGCACGCAGTCCGTGGCCAGCAGGGCGGGTCCCGTCCAGGACAGGAAGCGCAGCATCGTCGAGTCGGCCACGCTCTGCTCGAGCACGGGGATCCCGCGCATCCCCGCGAGGGCGTAGCTGATCAGGACGGCCAGGGCGAGCACGATGAGGGCGACACGCACCGGCTGCGCGGGCCGCGGCGCGGGGCGGTGGCGGGAGATCTGCTCCCACACCCACCAGCCGAGGCACGCGAGGCCGACCAGGTTCGACGGCCGCCCGAGCGAGCCGAGCCCGTCGATGGAGCCGGCGGACGGGAAGGCGTACAGGCTGACCATGTACACGGTCAGCAGACTCACGGCGTCGAAGCCGCGCACCGACCACCCGCGGGCCGCCGCGGGCGGGCGCGCCCCACCGGCGGCGGTCGTCATGTGGGGTCGACCGACCTGCGCGTCCGCCGGTCCGCCGCCGGGCGGTGGTGGGTGGGGCTCGGCCGCGCGCGCCGGCGCGAGGCGGGCCGCCGGGGCGCGCTGTCGGGGATGCCGGCACCGGTGCGGACCGGGTCCCCGGCGAGGCTCTCGGCGAGCTCGTCCGACAGGCCGGGCTCCGCGAGCCCGCCACGTCGCCGCGCCCGGGCGAGGAGGCGCCCGTCCACGAACGCGGTCACCAGGAGGGTGACGAGCATGACGACGCCCGCGCCGGCGACCATGGCCTTGAGCTGTGCGCCGCGCTCCGTCGTGGGCTGCGCGGCGGTGGTGAGCTGCAGCATCGACGTGCGCGCGCCGCGCGGCGTGTCGACCTCGTCCTGCATGCGCCCGAGCTCCGCGTCGAGCGACGCGTTCGCGTCGGCGATCACGGCCGGCAGCGCGGCGGGGTCCGGCCCCGTGGCCTGCACGGTCAGCACCGGGCCGCTCGTGCCGACGTCGGCCGAGACGGCGAGGGTGGTGCCCGGGTACGGCTCCAGCAGCTGCGCCTGCACCTCGGGCGACATGACGGCGTACGTGAGGAGGTCGCGCTGCTGCGTGAGCCCCCCGAGGAAGAGGAACGGGTTGCTGCCCTCGAGGATCGTGGACTTCCCCGGGATGAGCACCGAGCTCGTCTGCATCGCGTACGTGACGGGCACCTGGGTGGTCGCCCCGTACGCCACCGCCGCGGCCGCCACGATCCCGCACAGGACCAGGTACCACCGTCGGCGGAGGATCATCAGGATGTCGTGAAGCTGCACGGTGCGTCCTTCGGTCCCGGCCGGCGCGGGCGGCCCGGGGGTGGGGCGCCCGGACCGGGACGTGTCATCGAGAGAGAGCGGTTCGGGGGTCGGTCGTGACGCGGGTCCGGGCACCTGCACGGGCTCCGCGCGCCATGTCCACGTCATCCGCCCTCCCGGGGTCGTACGACGCCTCGCCGCAGGGCGTTCACCCGGTCGACGGCCTCGCGCCCGCCGACGGCGAGCACGCCGCGCTTGACCAGAGAGCGGCCGTGGTCGCGGGCCGCCCGAGCCGGCGCCGCGACGAGCCGGTCGGCGACCACGCGGCGGCGAGCGACGGCGGCCGTCCCGTCGAGGCCGGCGACGAACCTCGCGCGGTAGGGCCGCGGGTCGACGAGCGTGCCGCGGACCCGGTTGCTGACGTTCGCCCCGTGGATCACCTGCAGCCACGCGGCGTCGCCGCCGAGGCGGACCGCCGGCATCTGCAGCTCGAGGCGGTTGTGCCAGTCCACCCAGCAGGTCACGGCGCCTGCGAACGGCTCCGCCACCGAGGCGAAGGCGTTCGACGGGTCGCGCCAGGCGTAGACGCGCTCGCCGCGCCGCACCAGGCCGTTCTCCAGGTACAGGGCGGCGCGGCCCGTCGTCGCCGCGCCGCCGGCGCGCAGCCGTGCGACGAAGTCGTCGGACACGGCGTCGTCGTTGTCGAGGTTCGTGGTGACGAGCCGGTCGGGCTCGTGCCCGAGCACGCCCACCACGTCGCGCAGCAGGTCGACGCGGTGCACCGCCTCCCGGCGGACAGGGTGGAACCTCCCCGGGCTCACGTCGTCGAGCCAGTCGAAGAACCACGCGGGGCTCTGCGGGTCGACGTACACGATCCACGCGAACGCGGGGTCGGTCTGGGCGGCGACGCTCGGCAGGCAGTAGCGCTCGAACAGCGCGGTCCGGTCGCGCAGCCACCCGGATTTCGCCCGGACGACTTTCTCGGCGCCCGCCGACGGCAGGTTGAACCGTGTGAGAATGACGTGGCTCAGGGTCTCGTTCACGGGGCCTCCGACGGGTGACTCACAGCGGTAGGTCGGCGATGACGTTCGAGGGGCTGCTCCGGGTGCTGCGGCACCGCTGGTACGTGGTCGTGCTGGGCCTGCTCCTCACGGCGGTCGCCGTCCTCGTGGCGGTCCGGCCGCAGCCCCTGTACTGGACCGAGGGCGACGTCGTGCTCGTCGCGCCGGGGGGGTCGCTGCAGCAGGCGCCCGACAGCTACTGGCGCGGCAACCTCATCGCGTTCGCGGGCGTGCTCGACCGGGAGCTGAACGGTGCCGCCCCGCCGCCCCGGATGAACTCCGCGCCCATCTACGGCACCGGGGTGCGCGACGGGTCCTCCGTGCGGCTGCGCAACTACGGCAACCAGTGGACGACGATGTTCGCGCAGCCGAACCTGACGGTCGAGGTCGTGGGCCCCGACGAGGCCGGCGTCGCGCGGCGGTACGACGAGGTCGTGGCGCAGGTGTCCGAGACGGCGCGCGCGCTGCAGCTCACGCAGGGCACGCGGACGCAGGACCTGATGACCGTGCAGCCGCTGCTGGGCGACCCGCCCGTCGCGTACGTCGGCTCCACCCGGGGCGGCAAGGCGCGGGCCCTGCTGGCGATCGGTCTCGTCGGGTCGTTCGTGAGCGTGTCGGGCGCGGTGCTCCTGGACGAGCGTGCGCGCCGCCGCCGGCTGCGCCGCGCCGCGGCCCTCACCCCCGCCCTCGACGGCGACCCGGTCGCGGGTCCCGACCCGCGGGCCCCTCTCGTCCCGACGGCCTGAGCCGGTCATCGCACCGGCTCCTGCGCGGGGTCCTGCTCCGGTTCCGCGGGCGCGGCGCGGAGGGACGCGGGGAAGCCGTCCCACCACTCGGCACGACGCCGCCAGGTGGCGGCCCACTTGCGCCCCCGCCCGGTGACGGCCGACCCGGCGGCCCGCAGGGCGACGCCCGACCGCAGCAGCGCGACGACCACCGGGGCGGCGACGGGGCCGAAGTGGGTGCGCGCGTAGAGCACCTTGCCCGCGAGGACGAGCGGGGTGCTGCCGCCGTCGGCGTCGGACGACGACTCCCCGCCGGCGTGCACGATCTCGGCGTCGGGCGTGATGACGGGCCGCAGGCCCAGGCCGCGCGCCCGCGCCGCGAGGTCGGCGTCCTCGCCGTAGACGAAGAACCGCTCGTCGAGCCCGCCGAGGCGCTCCCAGGTGCTGCGCTCGAGCACGAGCAGGCACCCCGTGACCATCCCGACCTCGCGCACGGTGTCGCGCGGCCACCGTCCGAGCGACTCCGGGTCGAAGAGCCGGGTGCGGCGGAAGAGGGTGGACGCCCCCGTGGCGAAGCACAGGGTGCTCCACACGGTCGGCAGGCCCCAGCAGGACAACGGCCCCGGGCTGCCGTCGGCCTGGACGGTGCGCCCGCCGTACAGCCCGTGGCCGGGGTGGGTCCGCGCGAACTCGAGCAGGCGGCGCAGCGCCCCGGGGCGGGACTCCGTGTCGGGGTTGAGCAGCAGCACCCACGGTGCCGTCGACCGGCGCACGCCCTGGTTGACCGCGGCGGCGAACCCGACGTTGACAGCGTTGCGCTCGAGCAGCACCCCGGGGTACCGGGCCGCGACGCGGTCGGCGCTGCCGTCCGTGGACGCGTTGTCCACGACGACGACCTCGTGCGCGACGCCGTCGAACGCGGCAGGGAGGGTGCTCAGGCAGCGCTCGACCCAGTCCGCGCTCTGGTACGTCACGACGACGACGCTCACCTCGGGGACGTTCACGCGGGCCGCCCTCCGCGCAGCGCGGGCGCGGGCGCCCGGGAGGTGTCGTCCCGGTTCCACCCGCCGACGCTCCCCGCGCGCAGCAGGCGGCGGGCCCGCAGCACGGCGGCCGCGTTCACGGCGGCGTAGACCGCGCCGGCGGCGACGAGCCGGGGCTCGGCCCGCACCACCTGGCGCCAGGAGGGTGCCGGGGGCCGCAGCGTGCTTCCCCGGGCGGCGAGCTGCCGGTTGCCGACCACGATCCGCACGCGGCGGCGGTACAGCGCCCGGAGCGTGCGCGGCGGGCGCACGCGGAACGTGGCCCCGGGCGGGTTGACGCGCTCGTGCTCGGCGAACAGGGAGTACACGAAGCCGTCGTCGGCGACCACCGGGGGGAACGTGCCGAACCGGGCCCTGCCGGCGGCGGACAGCCCGTAGACGCCCGAGCCGAGCACGTGGTGGCGGGCGTAGCCGAGGCGGGAGAAGACCGCGAAGTACGCCCGGGACGCGACGCCGCAGCCGCGGGTGTCGAAGGTCGGCACGGGCGCGGCGGACGGCGCCCCCGCGCGGAGCGCCGCGACCACGGCACGCAGGGCGTCCAGCGTGATGCCGACGTCGGCGTCGAGGTAGACCCGCGGCAGCACGGTCGCGGTGGCGTCGCCCGCGCGCAGCGCCGCGATCTTCGAGGCCTCGGCGACCTCCACCACGGTGACGCCGGGGAAGGTCGCGGCGACGCGGGCGGTGTCGTCCGTGCAGCCGTTGCACACGACGACGGTCTCGAGCTCGCCGGGGTCCGCGCGCGCGAGCTCGCGCAGCAGGTCGCCGAGGACGGCCGACTCGTCGTGCGCGGGGATCACCAGGCTCGCGCGGGGTGCGGGTCCGGCCATGGTGTCCCCCCTGCTCCCGGGCCGCGCACGCCGCGCGGCCACCGCGTTCGCAGAGTAGCCACGGCGGGGTGTCGCACAGGGGGTCCGGAGCCGATTTCATCCCCTGCCGTCGCGGCGCGGGAACGCGCTGACCTGGGACGACGTCGTCGGCGGGTGCGGGATTCACCCGGTCGACGTGTTCCGTCCGGGCGCACCGGCGTCGACAGTGGAGCGGAGGCCGGCGACCAGCCGCCGGCGGGACGGAGGACGCGGTGACGAGCACCCGGACGCCCCTCGGCACGGCGGGCCCGACGATCGCGGCGTCCGCCGACGTCGACGAGCGCGCGACGATCGGCGAGGGCAGCACCGTGTGGCACCTGGCGCAGGTGCGCGAGGACGCCGTCGTCGGCCCCGGCTGCACGATCGGGCGGGGCGCGTACGTGGGTCCGGGGGTGCGCGTGGGCGCGCGCTGCAAGCTGCAGAACTACGCGCTGGTCTACGAGCCGGCGGTGCTGGAGGACGGCGTGTTCGTCGGCCCGGCGGCCGTGCTGACCAACGACCTCTACCCGCGCGCCGTGAACCCGGACGGCTCCGCCAAGACCGGCGACGACTGGGAGGCCGTCGGCGTCACGCTCCGCGAGGGCGCGGCGGTGGGGGCGCGGGCCGTGTGCGTCGCGCCGGTGACGGTCGGCCGGTGGGCCACGGTCGCCGCGGGGTCGGTCGTGACGCGGGACGTGCCCGACTTCGCGCTCGTGGCGGGCTCGCCCGCGAGGCGCGTGCGCTGGGTGGGCCGGGCGGGCGTCCCGCTCGAGGCCGACGGCGACGGGCGGTGGCGCTGCCCCGCCACCGGGGAGACGTACACCGAGGCCGACGGCGGGCTCGCGCCGGACGCCCCCTGACGTCTCAGCGGCTCGCCGTCATCGTGCGGTCCAGCTCGGCCTCGACGTGCCGCGCGATCTCCAGCGACGCGGTGGCGGCGGGCGACGGCGCGTTGATGACGTGCACCTGCCGCGGCGCGGTGCGCACCAGGAAGTCGTCGACGAGGGAGCCGTCGCGGCCCACGGCCTGGGCGCGGACGCCGGCGGGGGCGGGGTGCAGGTCGTCGGCGGTGGTGCCGGGCAGCAGCCGCGCCACGGACGCGGCGAACAGGGTGCGCGACATCGAGCGGGCCACCTCCGCGGCGCCGGGCGCGAGGTTGCGCCCGGCCAGCCGCCACAGCCCGGGCCAGGAC